>NZ_JAUPTE010000056.1:26819-42259 GCF_036701705.1 Microcoleus sp. w1-18aA5
CACCGCCGACACCGCCGACACCGCCGACACCGCCGACACCGCCGACACCGCCGACACCGCCGACACCGCCGACACCGACACCGCCGACACCGCCGACACCGCCGACACCGCCGACACCGACACCGCCGACACCGACACCGCCGACACCGCCGACGCCGACACCGCCGACACCGCCGACACCGCCGACACCGCCGACACCGCCGACACCGACACCAATACTTAGAAGACCTGACATTATTATTAACCCGGCATCGGGATTAGTAACTACAGAAACTGGTGGCACAGACCAATTCACCATCAGACTCAACAGCCAACCGACTGCTGATGTGAAAATTGATGTGCGTAGCAACAATGAGGCAGAGGGAGTAATTTCGACCGAATCAATTACCTTCAATTCTGCTAATTGGAATCAACCGCAGACTGTTACGGTAACGGGTGTGGACGACAGTGTAGCGGACGGCGATAAGACTTATCAGATTGTGACTGCCCCTGCTGTTAGTACCGATAGCAATTACTCCGGGTTAAATGCAGCCGATGTCGCCGTTACCAACACTGATAATGTTCCCCCAGCAGATAAACCGAACTCTTTATTTATTCCCCTGGCCCCGGGGGAAGTTGTCGCAGAACCTGACCTTAACGACCCCACTGTTAAGCGACAGCAGTTATATAACGTCAAATTTGACTTAATAGACGACCCACAACAGGATTTATTTGGCTTAATAGACGACCCACAACAGGATTTAGACGAAGGACTGCTCAACCTTAACTTATTCAACGATACGTCTTTTGACGTAATCTTTGACAAAGTAGAAACCTCATCCAATGGAGAAAGTTGGGTGCGAATTGGCAGAATTCAAGGAGCTTTAGATGACAGTGAAGTCATCTTGATAAAGAGTAAAAATGATGGCGTTGCGATCGGCAATATCAGGTATAAAGACAAATTTTACCAAATTCGTTATGCAGGTAACGGTCTGCACAGCATTCGAGAAATCGACCAAGCAGCCTTTCCTAAGTTTCATGACTTTCATCAAGACAGTGATGCAGTTCCTGTTCCCAGAGACAGTTTTGCTGACCTTCCAGAGATGAGCGCAGATTTGGCTGGCGACGACCCCGTATTAGCTGACCTTCCAGAGATGAGCGCAGATTTGACTGGCGACGACCCCGTGGAAATAGATGTCATGGTCGTTTATACCGAGTCAGCTAAAAACGGTGCCGGCGGTACTGCTGCCATGAATACCTTGATTGATCTGGCAGAATCTGAAACAAATTTAGGTTTCCAAAACAGTGGCGTCAACCAGCGGATACGAATAGTACACAGACAGGAGATATCCTACACCGAGAGCGGAAATTCCAGCACTGATTTAGGGCGACTCAGGAATCCTTCCGACGGTTTTCTAGACAATGTTCAGCAATTGCGGAATACCCATTCGGCTGACATGGTGAGCTTGTTTGTTAATAACTCAGATGTCGGCGGTAGAGGTTATCTAATGACAACTCCAAGCTATGGGTTTGAAAGGTACGGTTTTAGTGTGGTCAAGACGAATAATGCAGTAGGATATTATGCCTTTGGCCACGAACTAGGACACAACCTAGGTGCTCACCACAATGAAGAAAACGTTAGCAGTGCTGTTGCTTATCCCTACTCCTACGGCTATGTGGATCAGACTGGCCCAAACACCTTCCACACCGTAATGTCTTACCCAACCAATCCTCCCACTACGCGGCTTAATCGCTGGTCAAATCCCGATCGCACATATCTCGGCGAACCCACAGGAACGAGTTCCACAAATAATGCTCGCACGCTGAACAATACTGCAATTTACGCCGCTAATTGGCGGCACTCAAATGATAACCTTGAGAAGGCAAAAACTGTCAGCGGTAGTTCTTTTTCCACAACGGGCTTAAATGTCAATGGCACTAAACAGACAGGAGAATTAAATCACGCAGATAACAGCGGTGGTAAATCTATTTGGTGGTCTTGGACAGCCCCAAGTTCTGGCCCGGTAACAGTTTCTACTGCCGGCAGTTCTTTCGATACTTTGCTAGGGGTTTACACGGGCGGTTCTGTTTCTAGTTTGGCGACTGTTGCTAGCAATAATAACGACCCTGCTGGAGGTCAAACCAGTCTAGTCAATTTTACTGCTACTGCTGGTACAACTTACAAAATAGTAGTAGATGGCTTCGGCGGATCATCGGGTTATATTAATCTGAATCTGAGCCCTGATCCCAACCGTCCGCCAGTCTTGACCATTCCGTTCCGCGAACAAGGTTTGAGCTTGCAACCGGGTTCGAGTCCTGACAGATTGCAGTTTACTTTTCAAAACGACACTTTTACTGACCCCGATCCGAACGATACCCTGACTTACACTGCTGATTGGTATGAAAATGTGACCAATTTCGAGTGGCGAAATGCCAGCGGGGGGCGATCGCCAATCCCGACAAGTTGGAACCGCATTAGTCCCTTACCAACAGGAATGAATTTCGACCCCAACAGCCGCACTTTCAGGGTTGACAATAGCTTGCCGAAGAGCCGCAACTACTGGATTCGGGTAACAGCCAAGGATGCTGCTGGTGCATCGGATATAGCATTTTTCGATGTTTACAATCAAGGTAAGGGTTCTGTAATCGACGGTTACATTGCTGGCGCTACTGTGTTCTTTGATGCTAACAAGAATGGGGTAAAGGATGCGAACGAATCCTCTACAACAACTGGCCCTAAAGGTGAATACGAACTCGATATTCCCTTGGAAACCTTTGACAAAAATAAGAATGGGGAAATTGATGCAGAGGAAGGCAATATAGTTGCTTTTGGAGGCACTGACACCGCTACTGGTTTGCCACTAGAAACACCCGTCACAGCACCTGCGGATGCTACTGTTGTCACGCTGTTAACGAGTTTGGTAGTGGATTTAATTGATAAGGGAGTTGCACCGGAAAAAGCGCAATCTCTTGTCAAATCTTCTCTTGCGATTCCCGCTGATGTTGACATCACCGATTTCGACCCGATCGACGCAACCAACAATAACCAACCGGGCGGAGTCCAAGTCTTATCCGCAATGGTGAAAGTCCAAAACTTCATCACCCAAACCAGCGCTTTGATTGACGGTGCATCCAGTGCAGTCAATACCGATATTGTCAAGGCTGTTGTCAGTTCAATTACGGCTCAAATTCAATCCGGTACAGTCTTAAACCTCAGCAATGCAGCAGCTTTAGAACCAATCATTCAGCAAGCAGCCGCTAAAATCCAGCAAATAGACCCCAGTTTCAACACTCAACAAGTCAGCCAAATTACATCGCAATCCGCGACAGTAATGGCAACAGCAAATCAACGCATTGATAGCGCTGTCTCCAACCCAACAGCAACATCAATTCCTGAATCACTTGCCCGCCTCCAACAAGTAGCCTTGGGCCCAACCACTCAAGAATTCAAAGAAGTTGGTACCGGAAATAAACCTATTTCCCAGCTAGTTGCTGACAATACTGGTACTGCTTTAGATAGCAGGATTGAAGCTGTAGTATTACCTGTTGGGATTGCCACTCCTGTTGTCAGCGGTGATGCTGATTTGGGCAGCAATTCCCCGGATGCAATTCTCGGTACTAATGGCGACGATATCCTAAGTGGCGACAGCGGGAATAATGTGTTGATGGGCATGAGGGGCAATGATTCCCTCGATGGAAGTCTGGGGAATGACACTATTTTCGGGGGCAAAGGTAGCGATACAATCCTGGGAAGTAGCGGTGATGATGTCTTATTTGGCAATCGTGGTGCTGACATTTTGAATGGCGATGAGGGTAATGATATTCTTTACGGAGGTAAGGGAGATGATTTACTCAATGGCGGTTTGGGAATTGATACTTTGGTAGGAGGAATGGGAGTAGATAAATTCCTACTATCTACCAATTCCGGTACTGATACGATTACCGATTTTGAAGTCGGTAAAGACTTGTTAGTATTGGGTAACGGGTTGAGTTTCTCGCAATTAGCACTTGCTCAAGATAGCGGTGCAACTTTAATCCGGTTGGCACAAACAGGGGAAGTTTTAGCTTCTCTGGGTGGTGTTTCTGCTAGCAGTATTAGTGCGGTTAATTTCGGATTGATTTAAGAGCGATTTCGGGTCAAGCAATTGTTCTAATAGTTCGCTCGATCCCCCCTAGCCCCCCTTAATAAGGGGGGGACAAGAGTATTCAATGTCCCCCTTATTAAGGGGGATTTAGGGGGATCGAAACTTAAACAACAATGAAAAATACAGCGTCTTCTCTTCAATCCGCGCAGGCGGATTTTGTCCGTGTAGACGCGGTTTCAACCGCCCAGTTTTCTTTCACATCAGCATCGCTGATATCGCATTCCTGGTAACTGCGAAACTAATCCCAACAATTCCAACTGCAAAAGTATACTAGAAACTGTTCCTGCTTCTAATCCAGACACTTCGACAATTGTATCAAAAGAAATCGGCCCAGATTCGATCGCACTTAACACCTTAGCCAATTCCGGCTCCAACGGCGGCCCTTGCTTCTCAACCGTCGGATTTGGGGGAAATAGCGACAACTGCTCGGCTCTATCCAATTTTGGCATAGCTCCGAGCATTTCCAACAGCCTGTCTTCGCTTAAGAGTCGATCGCTACTCGGCAGAATCGGATGAGCACCTTTACTCAGCAACTCCAAACACCCAAAGGAACGCTCATCATCCAATCTTGCTGTCAAAACGTACACATCCCGACAAAAATCATTCGCTTGATAAGCAGTAATTAAAGCACCAGATTTATGCGGAGCTTCTATCACTATTGTAGCGCGACTTAAGCCAGCAATTATGCGATTTCGGCGCGGAAAATTAGTTCTATTCGGTTGAGTCCCCGCCGGATATTCACTAATTACCAATCCCTGCTGTAAAATGCGATCGCACAACCTCTCATTTTGTTTAGGATATACAATATCTACTCCCGTCCCCACTACTGCGAAAGTCCTTCCTCCCGCATCCAAACAGCCTGTATGAGCCTCTGTATCAATGCCCGCCGCCAATCCCGAAACCACAGTAAAACCGCTTCTAGCCAAAGCCGTACTAATTTTGCGAGTCCACCTTCTGCCGTATTCCGTAGGGCTGCGAGTACCAACCATTGCCACTGTCGGTGTAATTCCTTGATTCTCTTTTACATCAACTAAACCGCGATAATACAACACTGGTGGCGGATTGGGAATTTCCAATAATAAGCGGGGATAATCTGGATCGGCGGGCGTCCAAAAACAGGGATTTTTTATAAGATGTTTTTCGATAAATTCTTCAGGATTAAGTTTTGTTCGTTCTTGCACAATGGTTTCAATTATCTGCTTGCCGAACCCTTCGATTCGCATTAAATCTACTGGTTTTGCAGTCCAAGCTTCTGCCAAACTCTTGAAATTTTGGTGCAATCTCTGCAACAAAATCGGCCCGATACCGTTAATTTGCGACCATGCCAACCAGTAAGCGCGTTCTTCTAGCAACGAGTTACCCTCAACTTATCTGAGAATAATTTTATCATTTGTTGTTTAATATATAGCAATCCTAAATCATTTGTTAATTTCTTACTCCCTCCCCTTGGTAAGGGGAGGGTTGGGGTGGGTAAAAAAATTACGATTCCTACAATAATTGCTATATAAATATTTTTTTACGAACCGCGAAGGCGCTAATAAAGCGAAGAGAATTAAGAGGGAAGTTGACAATTACTGGCTAGGTTTTCCAATCAACGAAACGGGCGTAAATATAAGCAATAATTTCTCCGATCACAGTCCGAAAACCTTCGCTCGATTTCCACCATTCTTGTGGGTTGTAATCTTGCGAGTCAGCAGCTATAATCCCGACTTTAATGTCAGGATTCAGGACTTCTTTGAAAACAATCCAACTTCTGCGGGCGTGAGGGCCAAAAGAATAAAGATTAATTGATTCAACTTTTATGGCAGAAGCAGCCAGCCAATCGCGAAGTGCGATCGCCGAAGCAGCAGTGCGGTGTTTGACAACACTCGCTGCTGGTACTGCTACTACTTGGTTTGTATCAAATCCTAGCGCAATAAAAGTCGCGGCAGTTAGTTCGGCATAATTTTTATATTCAGCAAGATAGAAGCCTTTACTTAAAGGAACTCCTGTGGTAATTAATTGGCGGTATTCGCCTTTTTTGAATTCGGCGATCGCACTTTCGATCGCATAATCCGGCAACCACCCTTCGACAACCAAGATATCTGCTTTAATCGGCGCATTTACCGCCAAAAACGGATGGATATTTGTGAGAATTAAGATCATTGCAATTATTAATCCCATCAGAGCAATTACCCAACCTTCCTTGGTAACTGCCCACATTTCTCGGCGGCGGATTAGACGAATTCTCATTTTAACTCGATCTAAATGTTTTCTTCGGGTATGGAGACCGATTCGGCGAGACTGGGGAAGAGGGAAATAGTGGGAAAGTAATAGAATTTCCCAATGCCCAATGCCCCATTCCCAATGCCCCATTCCCAAATTATTGGTGTTTAAGATACTCAAAAACGCTTTTATCCCCAATATCCTGCGGCATCGGTTGAAAAAACTTGCGTACAGCAAAGATAATAAACAAAGCCGCCCAAACTGCCAGCAAAAATTGTTCATTTTCGGCTGACAAAAATCCAAAAATATGTCCTAAAATTAACAAAGGAACTCCCGGAGTCAAAAACTTAGTTTCGAGGCGATTAAAGCAGAATGCTTCCTTAAAATAAATGCCATTTAAGGCTGCAAAAGTAAAGCCAATTCCCCACAACGTCGCGGGATGTTCGTACACTGCTAAAGCTAGAGGTTGGCTGCTTTGTAGGGCCACAAACAATGCTGCCGCGCCGCCGATCGCCCAAAACGCCTGTAGTGTTCGGTGCAGCGCAATCATGTAAATGTGAATAGTTGCCAAGCTGACGCCTAAAGCAATCCAGAAACAAGCAAAAACAGGCGTTACAGCTTGGATTGCCATCGGGTTATCGCCCTGTTGTAGCACCAGAGTAGTGCCGATCGCAAAACACAGCGCCGCCACCCCCAATCCAGCGCGGTAAATCAACACTCCCGTGCGATCGTTTTGAGTAATCGTAAATTCGCCGAATTGTCCTTGATAGACTGGCGATTCATCAGGTGATTTCAGTAGTTGCATTACAGCTTCCTCCTATCAGACACGAATGTACTTCTGCCAAGATATACTTTATTGATAAACCGATCCAGCGAGACCGAGCGATGCCTAAATTTAACAAGCCTAAAGTTAACCAGCCTAAAGTTAACAAGTCTAAAGTTAACAAGTCTAAAGTGGACGATCGCCTAGAGCAAAGCAAATCCCTTTCTTCACAATCCGAACTTCCTCCAGTTCAGCTTGATGAAACCATTGTAGCAGGCAGAAGACCGAAACCGGTCAACGACTTTCAGAGCCTGCTGGAGGAATTATCCGAATTGAGAGCGGGGTTCGATCCAGAAATGTTAGCGCATCTCGATAAAAATATGCCATTTAATACCAAGCAATTTGAAACTAAAATCAGTAAGATTTTGGGATCAAAAAATATTGATTTCAACCTAAAAAATTCACTCAAATATCTAGATTACATCAAGGAAAATATTCAACTCCCCTGCCACGTTACTGGCATAGAAGAGTTTGAATGGGAAGAAGAATATACAATGGGTTCGGGCAGCAAAAAAGAATATGCACGGCTCAAAAAAACTCAACCTTCTTATACTGATAGATTCACAATTAATCGTTTGGAGGATTTGGTGCTTCAGGAAGAAGGCATATTTGTGGAAGTGCAGCGCGTCAGCGATCGCCAAAAGTTTATGTTGCCTTTATCAGAGTTAGAATCAGTTGATGTAACCTCCCGAAACAATCAGTTATTAGATGATTATGCCATGTGGTTTATCAATTATTAAGGAAGAGTGAAAAAGTGGAAAACTGGAGGAGGGGAAGAGGGGAAGAGGGGAAGAGTGGGGATGGGAAAAATCTCCCTTCTTCCTTCTTCCGGACATCCGTTACAGAATCCGTTGCCGAACTTCCTTCTTCCTTCTTCCGGACATCCGTTACATCCGTTACAGAATCCGTTGCCGAACTTCCTTCTTAATTAAATTGAAGCTGGCAAGTGCGATCGCGAAACCAAAGCCAAAGCTTCAACCAAACTGCGAACAGCCGCAATCATCGCCACTTCGCTATTCAGTTGGCTGACAGCAGAACCGACACCAACACCTGCAGCACCGGCTCCAATAGCGAGCGGTGCGGTGACGCTGGAGATACCGGAAGCGCAGAGTACGGGGACGGATACGGCGCGGGAAATTTCAAAGGCTGCAGCCAAAGTAGGCGCTGCTTTTTCAATTAATCCCAATGTGCCGGCGTGAATTGGTTGAGCGCTTGTGCCACCTTCGGTTTGAATGATGTTAGCCCCAGCTTTGACTAATTCAATTGCTAACTGCACTTGTTTGTCGAGTGCCAAAATGTGGGGAACTGTTACAGAAAGAGTGATGTTTGGAAACAGCGATCGAGTTTCGCGAGTCAACTGCAAAACTTCCTCAGCTTCAAAGCGGCGGCCTACTGCGTAGAAAGCATCAAAGTTACCAATTTCAATCAAATCAGCGCCAGCTTCTACCGCAGGCACAAACTTTTCTGGTTCCACAGCCGATACACAAATTGGCAAATTTGTCAACTGTTTTGCCATCAATACCAAATCGCGATCGGCAGCAATATCAACAAAGGAAGCACCGCCGAGATCCGCTGCTTTGACGACAGCCGCAACGTTGGCGGCGTCAAAATTATTTAAACCGCTGATAATTTTCAGGGCGCGACCTTGCTCAAATGCGCGCTGCAATTTAGAATTTACACTCATCGTTAGTTTTCCAACTCAAAAAATTTCTTAGACTCATTTTGACACGAATTAGAAAAATTTTTGGTTTTTAATTCTTAATTTTTAATTACTACGCGGCTGGCGAAATTTGTAAACATCTTTGATAACTTGTGCCCAGCCGTCAGAGAGAGATTCGAGAATACGAGATCCCTTTTCTTTCGTCGCCACCGTCGCATCGCCCAACACACCGCTTTCAGTCAACTCTCGCGTCAGCCAAGCAAAAGGCAAATTCCCTTCCATACTCAGCAAACTGTCTGTTGGTAAACCCTGCGGGTATTCGCAAATAGCCAGTTCCATTTTCACCTGTTCGGGCAAAATTGACAACATCAAACTCGTTTCTGCATCGCCCGCGTGAATTCCAAACTCCAATTCCTTTGCAGTTAATAATTCAGCAGCCACATTCGGAACGCCCCAAACAAACAGCGGAAAAACAGAAAAATCCTGATATTTATGATGAATATCCCGCGCCGCAATTTCCATTACCTGTGGCTGTCCACCGTGACCATTCATTAACACGAATTTTCTAAATCCAGCTTGATAAATACTGTCCGCAATTTCACTGATTACTGCTAAAACAGTCTGAGCACTGAGCATAATTGTACCGGGAAAATGGCAGTGTTCGTTCGACTTGCCATAGTACAAAGGTGGCAAAGCATAGGCGGGAATATTTGGCTCTAACTTTTCCAGGGCTTTGCCTGTCACCGCTGTGCTAATTGCCGCATCTACAATTAAAGGCAAATGGGGGCCGTGCTGTTCGATCGCACCTAGCGGCAGAATTATCACAGTATTTTCCTTATCCGGCATAGACTGAATTTCTCTCCAAGTCAGATAGGGAAAAAAGCGCGATTCTGGAATGAAATTGTGCATATTGTGGCGACAATAGTAAAAGTAAGCAAGGCAATCAATTAACCTGAAAACTAAAAATAAATTCCCTAGATAGCTAGTAGAGAAATGATGCTGTCTCTCCGTAGATGCTATAATTTATAGCAGATGCTTTAAGAGGGCGCTGATGTACGCTCGCCAGCTCAGACCGAAAGACATAGATACCACTAATTGATGGAAGCTTGGCCAACCCCACAAACTAATTTAACCGACATTCCGATCGCCGAGGAACTGTCGCGCCGCATCCCTCGATCGCACGATCACAAAGCAGAAAACCGAGCGCTGCAAACGCTGGCCCGACAATTGGCAACCTCACCCCACAGGCTGCTCAAAACACTGGTGGCGATCGCGAAAGATTTGTGCGGCGCAGGAAGTGTCGGAGTCTGCTTACTAGAAGAAAATGCCCGTTCCGAACAAATCTTTCGGTGGGAGGCATTGGCGGGCGCGTGGGAAGCAGCAGAAGATACAAACACACCCCGCAAATTGCGTTTGTCGGGAACCCCGATCGATCGCCAAACTCCTCAGCTTTACTTCGCTCCAGAACAATATTTTACCGACTTACAGCAGCTAGAATTGCCGATCGCCGAAGCGTTAGTCGTGCCACTGGAAGCAGAAAATCAACCGCTGGGGGCAATATGGATTGTATCTCACGATTCCGCTCGCCAATTCGATGCCGAAGACTTGCGGATCGCGATCGCCCTAGCAGACTTTGCCGTTGCCGCCGTACAAATCGATCGCGCCCATCAAACCAAAGAAGCTTTGCGAGAAAGCGAAGAACGCTGGCAGCTAGCCTGTGCCGGCAACAACGACGGCATTTGGGATCAGAACCTGAAAACGAATTGCCAGATCCTGAGCGATCGCTGTTTAGAGATTTTGGAACGTCGGCCCGAAGAAGTCAAAAACTTCAGCCAATATTTGAGCTACATTCATCCCGATGATTTGGAGATGATGCAAAGCAATTGGCAGCAGCACTTGCATCGAGAAACCTCACATTACTGCTGCGAGTACCGCGTTCGCTGTCCCGACGGCCGCTACAAATGGATTTTAGCCAGAGGGCGAGCAATTTGGGACGAGTCAGGCAATCCCGTGCGGGCTGTGGGTTCCGTGACAGATATCACGGATCGCAAACAAACTGAAATTGCCTTGAAACAAAGCGAAGAACGTTTGAGCGTCGCCATCGAAGGCTCAGGCATGGCAACCTGGGATTTTGACGTGCGAACAAACCGAGTAATTTGGTCGGCGACCCATTTCAGCATTTTGGGCTGCGAACAGACACCGGGCGGCGAAGCAAGCGCGGCTGTGTGGCAAAAGTGTGTGCATCCAGACGACTTAAAGCACGTCATGCAAGCAGCCAAAACAGCTCGGGAAACACGATCGCTCTACTCCCCCGAATACCGCATCATCCGGGCAGACACACGAGAAATCCGCTGGTTGAGCGCGTTCGGCCGCTATCTCTACGACGAGGCAGGCGAAGCAGTGCGGTTTATCGGAGTATTATTTGATGCTACCGATCGCAAAAAGGCCGAACTCGCGCTGCAACAGAGCGAACAAACCGTGCGCCGTCAACTTCTAGAGATAGAGTCGCTCTACCAAACAACTCCCGTGGGTTTGGCCGTTTTAGACACAGATTTGCGGTTCGTGCGGATCAACCAGCGGTTTGCCCAAATGAACGGCCTGGCCGTCGAAGCGCACATCGGCCGCACCCTGCGCGAAATTGTCCCCGACTGGGCAGACACAGCCGAACCTTTGTTGGGCCACCTTCTAGACACCGGAGAACCGATCCGGAATTTTGAACTCACGGGTAAAACTAGGGCTCAACCTACTGTCGTTCGCACTTGGCTCCAGAATTGGTGGCCGCTCAGAGACAGGGGGGGAGAGATTGTCGGGATTCATATCGTGGTACAGGAAATTACCGCTCGCAAAATGGCCGAACTCGCCTTGCAAGAAAGCTACAACCGTTTCCAATTAGCTACAAGGGCGATCAACGGCATGGTGTTTGAGTGGGATTTGGCAGCAAACTCAGTTTACCGTTCCGAGGGACTGTTCTCGATCGTCGGTGTCTACCCAGAGGATGCACCGGCAACACCAGAGTGGTGGAGAGAACGCATCCATCCCGTCGATTTGGCACGCATCCAAGCCGGGGGGCAATCAATCTTTAATATTCCCGATCGCTATGAAATCGAGTACCGAGTCCGGCACCAAGACGGGCGCTGGATCGATGTTTCGGAGCGTGGCTGTTTGATCCGCAACCAGCAAGGTGAAGCAACCAAAATAGTCGGCTTCACCAGCGACATTACCCAGCGCAAACAAGCAGAAGCAGCACTGTGCGATCGTGAAACCCACCTGCAGTTGATTCTCGACAGCGCCAAAGACTACGCTATCTTCACCCTCGACACCGACGGACAGGTTACCAGTTGGAACGCAGGCGCCCAGAGATTGCTGGGCTATACCGAAGCTGAAATCGTCGGCCTGGACGGACGCATCATCTTTACTCCAGAAGACTCAGCAGCCCGAATGCCGGAAGCAGAAATGCACATCGCCCTGACTCAGGGAAAGGCAGAAAACGAGCGCTGGCACCTCCGCAAAGACGGCAGCCGCTTGTGGGGCAGCGGGCTGGTGATGCCCCTGCGCGACGCAGACGGCGAGGTGCAAGGTTTCCTGAAAATTATGCAGGACAAAACCGAGCGCCGGCAAATAGAAGAAGCACTGCGGCACAGCGAAAATCTCTATCGCACCCTCGCCGATGGTGTCCCGGAATTAATGTGGATCAACACCGCCGACGGCAGGTTAGAGTTTTGCAACCAACACTGGAAAAGCTACACCGGGATGATGCCAGAATTGCCGATGCTTGCGCCGGTGCTGCAATTATTTCATCCTGATGATCTGCCAACAGTTGTCGCCACGCGCACTCCTGCGATTGAAGCAGGGGAAGCCTACGAATTCGAGTGTCGGGTACGCAGGTTTGATGGTAATTACCGCTGGCATCTAGCGCGACTTGTACCCGTCAAAGATAGGAAGGGAAAGGTGTTGCAATGGGCTGGTATCGGCATTGATATTGACGATCGCAAACGAGCCGAAGAAAGCTTAGCAGAAAGCGACCGCCGCTTCCGCTTTCTGGCTGAGTCGTTGCCTCACCTGATTTGGAACGTAAGCTCAGCCAGGGAAATTCGCTTTACCAATAAACAAAGATGGTTGGAATATCTGGGGATGTCTTACGAGGAAGCCGCTCAAAGCAATTGGGAATCCCTAGTCCCGCCCTCGGATTTGGCAGAATCTTGGGCCCGCTGGGAAGAATGTCTAATCAGCGGAGAAGTTTATCAAGTTGAGCTGCGCCTCCGGCGGGCAGCAGACCAAATGGAACGCTGGCATTTGTCCCGCGCGGTGCCAATTCGCGACGCAGGAGGCCAGATTGTCGAGTGGATCGGCACGAATACTGATATTCACGATCGCAAACAAGCCCAACTTAACGAGCAGTTTCTCTCTGATCTCGAAGTCCGCTTGCGACAGCGCATCAACCCCGCAGAAATGTTGTCGGAAGCGATGAACAGTCTGGGAGAATATTTAAAGGTCGATCGCTGCATCTGGCACGAAATCGATGTAGAAGCCGATCGGGCAATTGTCCACCAAGACTGGCATCAGTCCGACCTTGCCAGCGCCGTCGGCACTTATCAAATCTCAGACTTTAAGACCCCAGAACTGAAAGCTCTGTCTATGGCTGGTCAAACACTTGTCATCTCAGATATCGCTAATGATCCGCATACAGCGCATTTATTCGATAACTACGGTGCCGTGTCGATTCGTGCTTTGGTCGATGTTCCCTGCCTTCAGGAAGGGCGCTGGGTGGCTCTTTTGGTGGTGACATCAAAGGTGGTTCGGCACTGGCGGCCCGATGAAGTTTGGCTGATGCAAGAAGTGGTGGCTCGCCTCTGGACGGTGATCCTGCACGCGCGAGCCCTGCATGAGCTGCACGAAAGCGAGGCTCGGTTCCGCGCTCTAGCTGACAACATCGCTCAGTTGGCCTGGATGACAGATCCCACTGGCGCGAGCTTATGGTATAATCAGCGCTGGTTTGACTACACGGGCACCACCCTAGAAGAAATGCGAGGCTGGGGCTGGCAACTGTTACACCACCCGGAACACCTCGAGCGCGTTGTCGAAAAATTTAGGCGCTGCATTGAAACAGGCGAACTCTGGGAAGATACTTTCCCCTTGCGCGGCAAAGACGGATCGTACCGCTGGTTTCTCTCGTGCGCCGTGCCGATTCGCGACGATCAAGGCAACGTGCTGCGCTGGTGTGGCACTAACACCGATATTACCGATCAAAAAGTTGCAGAAGCGGAACGAGAACTCCTTCTAGCGCGGGAAAAGGCAGCGCGGGAAGAAGCAGAACAGGCTAACCGCGTCAAAGACGAATTTTTGGCTGTTTTGTCTCACGAATTGCGGACTCCCTTAAACCCGATTATGGGCTGGGCGAAGCTGCTGCAATCGAATCTTCTGACACCGGAAAAGCAGCGTTATGCCTTAGAGACGATCGAGCGCAACGCCAAACTACAAACTCAGCTTATCGAAGATTTGCTTGACGTGTCGGGGATTCTGCAAGGTAAGGTTAGCTTGAATATTGCACCTGTGGATTTAGCTGGGGTAATCAGCGCCGCCATTGAAACGATGCGTCTGGCGGCGGAAGTCAAGTCGATTCAAATCAGCACTCAATTTGCACCGCATCTGGGCCCGGTGTTGGGCGATGCGGGCAGACTTCAGCAGGTAGTCTGGAATTTACTGTCAAATGCCGTCAAGTTCACCCCGCCCGGAGGCAAAATTGAAGTCGTTCTCGATCGGGTGGACACCTTGGCCCAAATTACTGTAACTGATACGGGAAAAGGTATAGAACCTGATTTTCTGCCCTACGTATTCGACTACTTCCGGCAAGCTGACAGCTCGATGACGCGCAAGTTTGGCGGATTGGGTTTAGGATTGGCGATCGTCCGCCATCTCGTCGAACTCCACGGCGGTACAGTGAAATCTGACAGTCCCGGCGAAGGACAAGGTGCAACCTTGACTGTCAGGATACCTCTGATGCCGATCCAATCTCAGACAAGTCCTGCGGGAACTGCGTCGCCCGATCAATCCTTCAATTTGAGCGGTGTCAAGGTGTTAGCGGTGGATGATGAGGCCGATGCGCTAGATTTAGTGGTTTTTCTGCTTGAGGAGTGTGGGGCAAGTGTTACAGCAGTTGCTAACGCGGCCGATGCCTTGGCGGTTTTAACTGAGTCTGTGCCGGATTTGCTGTTGAGCGATATTGGAATGCCCGACACGGACGGTTATATGTTGATGCGACAGGTTCGGGCTCTGGCGCCCGACAAAGGGGGACGGATTCCGGCGATCGCCCTCACGGCTTATGCTGGAGAAATTGACTATCAGCAGGCGCTGGCTGCGGGGTTCTGGCGCCACATTTCCAAGCCTTTAGATCCCGACAAGTTGGTGCAGGCGATTTGGGAGGTACTCGATCGATCGGGCCAAAACCTTATTTAAAGTGTTTTTGTGTCGGAAAAGTCTTTATTTAATGAACCGCGAAGACGCAAAGAACGCGGTCGGCGAAGCCGTTCCCGAAGGGTAGGAGGAAGGGAAGAAGTTGACACTCCCTGTGCTGAAGCAACAGGGATTCTAAAGAAACTACCAAAAGGTAATTCTTGAAGGCGCTGTCAAA
>NZ_JAUPTE010000057.1:0-41107 GCF_036701705.1 Microcoleus sp. w1-18aA5
TCTGGTTGCTGGGGGCTTTTTCATTGGTTTATTTTACCAGCTTTTGTCACCGAAGTTTTTTTGACCTGAATCCTTACCTAACGCTCACCTTTTACAAAAAAACATTTTTAAAGAGGGATTGATTAAAATGTTCGCGATAATATTTTATTGACAAGTAGCTTCAAGTCATCTTAAGAAGGGATAACTTCGCCATTCCCCGAATTTTAGTTGTCGTTTTAATCCCCGAAACACCCGAAGAATGGTTAACCCAGTCGGAAACAGAACTCTGCATCAGAGGCTGCGGATATTGGATATCGCTGCGGGGAAAGCCAAAAACACCAAACACAAACGCTGTCACCGTCCCCATCCCCAGAACCCACAAATTTACAGTCGCCGCCCTTCAGTCAATTATGGAGGGAATTAGCCAAGGAGTTCAACCATGAAAGTCACCGTAAAAGATAGCCAAACTCTCGAAACAATCAAGCTAAATCAACTGAGAAATTACTTACAAACTCATGGCTGGCATGAAGACCAACCTTTCTTAGATAATGCCACACTTTGGCACAAACCAACAGCCGATGCAGAAGAATTTGAAATATTGCTACCTAAGCGGGAAAACCTGGGAGATTATGCCGCCCGCATCCGCGAGGCAATTCAAACCCTAGAAAACGCAGAAAATCGCCCTCAAATTGAAATTTTAAGCGAACTACTTACCCGCATTCCCAACACGACTATTCAGGGAATTGTTATGCAAATTCACAACACCCCAAATCCCAAAAAATTAAGTGGCGAAATTACTCTCCTCGGCCTTGTAGTTGCCAAATTGCGGAAAATTCAAACTTCACTCGCAGACAAAGATTATATCCTGGCGATTAAAGCTTACCAAGAACGCTTACCGATTCTCTGTAGCGGTGACTTAATCAAAGACAACAACGCCTTCATCCTCCAAAATCCCCACAACTTAACTCTCGATGAATTGTGGTAAAACTAACAGATTTTGTCGAAATCTATATTAAACACCTTCCAAACAAATATCCAGTTCTCTAGCAAAGGCCTCTGGCGCATCCAGCATCAGCCAGTGTCCAGTATCGGCGATCGTAGTTGTCGTCAGTGTGGGACGGAGGATGTGGAGGCTAAACGGAAAAGTGTTTGAGGGAGCAATAATGGCGTGGGCCCGTGTTCCAGGGGCTGCTAGGTAGCGATCGAGAGGATCAACTGCTTCAAAGGCAAACATCCCGCGAGACATTCCAGACAGACAATCCTGTGGAGTCGCCGCCAAGCAAGCGAGTATCCGATCGCACGTCTGGGCCCTGCTTCCTGTCAGCGCCTCGTTGAAGCTGGTTTCCACAGCAGCCCGCCAATCCTCCGTCTCCAGAGCTCTCTGGTAGGGGACGATCCGTGCCTCGTGCACATCTGGAGGCACCTTGGTAAAGTCTCCAGGTGGATCTACCAGGATTAACTGCGCGATGCGGTGTGGTGCTGTGGCTGCTGTGGCGAGGGCAATACAAGCACCGAAACTGTGCCCGACGATCGCCACTCGATCGAGTCCTAGCCCATCCAGTACCGCCAAAACATCCGCTGCACAGGAGGCGGGCGCATAGTTGCCGTCTTCCGGCGGTGCAGAATCGCCGTGTCCCCGCATATCAAGGGCGATCGCGCGTCGGGTACGGGCGACATGGGCAAGCTGCGCCTCCCAGATGCTCGCGGAAACCGTCATACCGTGCACAAACACCACCGGCAGCGCCTCGGATTCCGCAGCGGTGACAGGGGGGCTGGCTTCGATGATGTGAATAGTGCCGATCGGTCCTTTGATATTTGTCGATCGCATACAATTTTCTCCTAACTTTGAATTTCCTCTTTTCACACAACCAATTTTACATCTGTTACTCCTTGGCGCAATTCATACTGTCCTTTCACCCAAAATTGTTTAATATTTTCACCCAAAAAGGGAGCAGTTTGCATCATCAATAAACGCAATAATCCATTTTTTCGCAGTTGTTCGCCTTTCCACGCTTCTTGTGCTTGCAGTTGTTGGGCGCGAATAATTTCTGGTTCGCGTTCTGCCTGAATCCCCGATAATGCTAAGTCAATATCCTCGTAATTAGCCCCTGCTTTCAATAAAGGTACAAGGTGATTGGCCGCAACAATGACATCGCGGAACGCCATGTTAATTCCTTGAGCGCGAACCGGAGACATGGGATGTGCAGCATCCCCCAAAAGTATGATTCCTGGTCGATGCCAGCACGGACAGCGACCAACCACAACAGATAATCGCATCGGAGATTCGATCGTATCGGCACAGTTGCGGAAATGTTCTGCCATCCACGCAGGCGATAGCGATGCGAAAGTTTCTGCCCAGTCTGTGTGTTTCCAATCGGTTTTGTCATCGGCAGATAAAACCCAAGCCAGATGAAGTTTTCCTGATTCTGCCCCATGAAAAACACTAAATCCGCTACCGCCATTCAGGATGGAATAAAATACATTATCCGCCACAAACCGAGGATGAGCGGCAAGTTTAAACCACAGAACATCTACACTATTCTGCTGTTTTACTAACTCTAATTCTGCACGCTGTCGTACAACCGAGTTTCTACCATCTGTACCAATCACAAGTGCAGCAGGAATCTCTCGCCCATCTCCTAGCTTTACACCCGCAATGCGATCGTTGCTGTACAGTAAATCTTTTACGGGAACACCTGGGATAAATTCAAACTCTGGATGCAATTGAGCTTCTGCAATTAGTGCTTCAAGGAATGGCGGTTGAGAAACTAGCGTACAAGGTCGATTTGACCCCATTGGCTCATCAACTCGAAATAGTTGCCGATCGCCCACAATGAACTCCCAGGCATCAATTTGTCGGTGTGGAACACCTTCTAGCATTGTGGATAAGCCCATTTGGGCGATCGCATCCAATCCGCTGGGCATTAACCCTTCACCGCGAAACACTCGGTAGGAATCTTTTGCCGCCTCAACCAAAGTTATGGCAATACCTCGTTTCACCAGCAGTAAGGCAAGTGCCGCACCAGTTGGCCCCGATCCCACAATTACAACTTGCCTCATTGCCATTCCCCATTGCTTTTTAATGTATTCCCCAGCTTAATTTACATCCTCAGAGATAAAGCACTGCCGCAGCTCTATACATCAAGTAGCATTCTCCACTGTAAATCCGATTTCTTGCCCGTAGGATAGTTCCAGCGTGTGACCGTCCGGATCTCGCAAAAAAGCCCAGTAGCCGATCGGATATCCATCATCTTTTGGTTCCTCAAGCAATAGGCCTTCTTGACGTGCTTTGTCGCAGAGATCGTCCATATATTCGCGGCTTTTGCAGCCAACTCCGAGGTGTGCCCAGGGAGACAGAACGGGATGTACGGAGTCTGTTTGAATTAGCACAATTACAAAAGGGCGAGTGCGGTCAGAAAGCCAGACCACAGCAACACCAGTTTCTGCATCGATGCGGCGGTGAACTACTTGCATTCCAGCATACTTGAAGTAAAATTCGATACTGCGATCAACATTTGAAACCGGAAGGGCTATATGAGTCAGTCCAATATCAATCATGAGAGGTATAAGAAGTTAATTGAAACTGTTGGACTGTTGGCAATCCCGATGATGTAATTTCTTTTGGCGCCATCTGTCGCGCTGAAGTCTCCAGGTATTTTCCCTCGTGGGTTGGTGAGACGATTTTCATCCCGTGAGGGCGACTGTAATAGCGGTGGGTTGGTTCCCTCAGTGCCTGTTCTTGGAAGCTTTCGTTGGCAATTTTTTTGCGGAGTTTGACGATCGCATCCATAATCGCTTCGGGGCGGGGCGGGCATCCTGGCACATAGACATCCACGGGAATTAACTTGTCTACACCGCGGACAGCAGTCGGAGAATCTGCACTGAACATTCCGCCTGTAATCGTGCAAGCACCCATTGCAATCACGTATTTGGGTTCTGGCATTTGTTCGTACAGGCGCACCAAAACTGGAGCATACTTCATCGTGATGGTGCCAGCGGTAATCATCAAATCTGCCTGTCGGGGAGACATCCGGGGAAATACACCTAATCGATCCAAATCGAAACGGGCTGCCAGCATGGCGCTAAATTCAATGAAGCAACAGGCAGTCCCAAACATCAGCGGATACAAGCTGGACATTTTTGCCCAGTTATAAAGGTCATCGACTGTTGTGAGGATGATGTTTCCAGATAGCTGATGCGTGACTTCAGGAGCAGCGATCGAATTGGCGATCGGCAAATCTTCAGAAGGAATATGCAGTGTCATGTCAGGTAAGTTCATTTTGACAAACTCCTTAATTAATCTAGCGGTTGGTTATCGGTAGTTGCGTGTTTATTTGTATCTGAATACTAAAAATTTTATAAAAAATTGAATAAAAAACAACTGATAAATACAGTTTTTCTTTGATTATGGTATGGCATTTTAGATGTGGCAACCAACTGTAATATACTGTAAAATATCGGATAAAAATAGCGATTTTGGAAGTTATGCTTCAACTGCGTGGGATTCGCGATTGCGCTGTACAAAAGCTCGATCAATCGGCGACCAACAGCTAGCGGGCCAAAGAGGGCGATCGTCTCAGAGTATCAGCCTCCGAATTTATCGGTGCGGGTCGCTTTCATCAATCTAAAACTTGTGCTAAGCGAAGTCGAAGTATCTAAAATCTAAAATCGATTGACGGAACGCTTAATTCCAGAACCCAAGCTTTTTTTTTTATTTGCCCGCAGGCTATCATTGTCAGTTGACAGCTTTTGAGAATCTAAATGCTAAACACAAATACAATAATTTCCAGCCTGCTGTTATTTATCCCGGTTTCCATCGCCGGACACTTTCTCGGCTGGGAATCCTCCACAATCTTCGTCACCTCGGCTTTAGCCATCATCCCCCTAGCCGCCTGGATGGGGACAGCCACCGAAGAAATCGCCGTCGTCCTCGGCGCCAACTTGGGGGGTTTGCTGAACGCTACCTTCGGAAATGCCACGGAACTGATTATCGGCATCGTCGCCCTCAACGCCGGACTAATAGATGTTGTCAAGGCCAGCATCACCGGTTCAATTATGAGCAACCTGCTGCTGGTGATGGGATTTGCGATGCTGCTGGGCGGCTTGCGCTACAAAGAACAAGAATTTCAGCCGACAGTCGCCCGGTTGAACGCTTCAGCGATGAACTTAGCGGTGATTGCCATTTTGGTGCCGACGGCAGTTAATGCCACCTCTATTGGCATCCCTCCCGAAACTATGCAGAACCTCTCTAGCGCTGTTGCTGTAGTCCTGATTATCGTCTACGTGCTGACGCTGCTGTTTTCGATGAAAACCCACAGTTATCTGTACGATGCAGGGGTGGCAGAAATAGGAATGCTTGAAGAATTAGCCGAAAGTAACTTAGCACCAGACAGTCCTGACCACAAAGTCAATCTGCCACTGTGGATTGGGGTGCTATTGGCCTGTACCCTGATGGTAGCTGTCGAGTCGGAACTGTTGGTGGGTACTCTCGAAGAAGCGACAGCGCGTTTGGGGCTGACATCACTGTTTACCGGGGTGATTTTAGTGCCGATTATTGGCAATGCTGCCGAACATACGACGGCGGTGACGGTAGCGATGAAAAATAAAATGGATTTGTCGGTTTCTGTGGCCGTGGGTTCCAGTTTGCAAATTGCTTTGTTTGTTGCGCCCGTGTTGGTTTTGGCAGGTTTTGTCTTGGGCAAACCGATGGACTTGAATTTCAACCCGTTTGAACTTGTAGCGGTTGCGGTGTCGGTGCTGATCGCCAATTCTATCAGTTCTGACGGCAACTCTAACTGGCTAGAAGGTACTTTGCTGTTGGCAGCTTATACGGTTTTGGCGCTGGCGTTCTACTTCCATCCGGTAATTGAGGGACTTGTTTAAAAGGCTTTCTTCTGCTGAAGGAAGAGGGAAGAGGGAAGAAGGCCGATTTTTTCACTCCCTCACTCGCCCACTCTCCCACTCTCACTTCTTTCTTCGAGAGTGGTGGCTGCGATCGTACAATTGAAATGTGGCTGTTCTCTCGTTATTAGTTCTGGTCTGTTTGTACATTATGTGCTCTGATCAGGGATTTGTGACCTCGATCGGCTATGACAAACAACAAAAGCTTTGACCTCAACCCGATCGTTAGATCGCAGTGCTCCCGGTTATAAAAAACACGGAATGCTGAAGTCAAGCGAGACTAAAACCTCCCTTGACTTCAGAGACGGTGCAAGATTTAAATCAAGGGTGCTGATGAGTCTTTTACTAGGTGTGCTACGATCGTCATAAGTTGAAAACTGAGTTGGACTTGCCTAGCCAAAAAGTTCACCAAAGTTAGTCATACTTAACTTGACTGATTAACATTCTGGGCGATATGATTAAATCAATTCCGAAAAAAAGGCTTAATTATCTGGGAGAGTAAACCGAGCGTGCAAGTCAAAAATGACCAGCCTGTCACAAGGTAGAACGGGAGCCCGCGTTTCGTTAAATTGGTGGAAAATAGTTGATGAATAATGGCTACAAGCTTCAACTAAAATTAATTCAATGAGGGCGTTGCTCCGCCCGAATTAACGCCTGTGGACAAGAAAGAGCCGACTCCCTTGGGTGAAGCAGGAAACAGACCCTTCAGGAGTAATTCTGATTGAATGGTGAGGCTTAAATAAGTTTGGCCAAGTTTGGTGTAGCAGTAAACGACGGTCGATTTAAAACTGACCAGCCTATAAAAAGGTCGAACGGGATACCACGATTCGTTAAATTGGTTGAAAATAATGGTTAAACAATGGCTAAAAGCTTCCACAATAATAAATAGTTGTATAGACTTCAAAAATAGGGTGCTGCTCCACCCGAATTTACGCCTGTGGACAAGTAAGAGCCGACTCTCTTGGCAGAAGCAGGAATCAGACCCTCTAGAAAATACTTCTAGTTGAATGGTAAAGCTTAGATAAGTTTAACCAAGTTTTGTATAGCAGTGTCAAAGTAAAACTTGATAGAGCAACCTCAATCAGGGTTATGTGGCTTCTGTGAGTTATTGCCTCAATCCCAAATGCCCGAATCCCTCCGATCCAGCCAACTCTGGCAAATCCGTGTGTATCCACTGCGGGTCTGAACTGTTGTTGCAAGGTCGATATCGGCTAGTCGCGCCTCTCGGAGGCGGTGGCTTTGGCCGAACATTTGAAGTGGACGACAACGGCGCCCGAAGAGTGCTTAAAGTCCTGCTCAAAGACCATCCCAAAGCTGTAGAACTTTTTAAGCAAGAAGCCGACGTATTGGTCAGGCTGAGACATCCAGGTATTCCTAAAGTCGATCGCGACGGTTATTTTACATTTACGCCAGCTCACAGCACAGAGTCTTTTCACTGTCTGGTGATGGAGAAAATTGCTGGGGCCAATTTGCAAGACTGGCTGAAACATCGGGGTCGCCCCATCAGTCAAGAACAAGCTCTGAATTGGCTCAAACAACTGTCGGAAATTTTAGACCAAGTTCACCGACTCAACTATTTTCATCGAGATATCAAGCCGCACAATATTATGTGCAAGCCCAACGGGCAGTTAGTGCTGATAGACTTCGGAACTGCTCGGGAAGTGTCGGGGACTTATTTCGCTAAGGTTGGCCAGGGGCAAAATGTGACTGGTATTGTTTCTCCTGGCTACACGCCGCCGGAACAAACTAATGGCAAGGCTGTTCCCCAGTCGGATTTTTTTGCTCTGGGGCGCACTTTTGTTTATTTGCTGACTGGGAAGCCGCCGACTGCGTTTCCAGAGAACCCGCGCACGGGCAGATTAATGTGGCGCAAAGGAGCTCCTCAAGTTTCCGACGCCGTGGCTAATGTGATCGATTACCTGATGGCGCCTTTTCCGGGCAATCGACCTCAAAGTCCCCAGATGGTTTTGCAGTGCTTGGAGGAAATTAATCTCGACGACGCAGAAACTCAGGTGCCGACTCAGTTGCCGACGACGGGGCAAACTAAAATTCGCGGAACTTCCGGGCCGTCTGGGGCGAAGAAGCAGAGTTCAATGAACCGCCTCAGACCTCTGAATTCGGGATTGAACAAGACCGATAAAGAAGTTTTTGATTGGAAAAAGAAGCTGCTGGCCGGCACGGCTGTTTTGATGCTGGGTATTGGCGCGTCTCAAATTTACGGTTCGCTGCGTTATGGGGTGTTCCCGGCAAACCCGGTGTGGCTGCTTTCTAGTTTACCTAGCAGTCAGTTTTTGCAAAGAAGTTTGGATAATAAAGGGAGTGTAAATGCGATCGCCCTGTCGCCTGACGGTCAAACTTTGGTGAGCGCAAGCTTTGGGACGATTAGAATTTGGAATCTGAGGACGGGACGCCTCCTGGTGCCGCCTCTCTATTCGGTGCATTCTAAAAAATCGGTCAAGACGTTGGCGGTGAGCCCGGACGGCTCGATTTTGGCCAGCGGGGGCGGCGATAATAATGTGATTCTCTGGGATTTGAAGACGGGGCGACGGATGCGGACGATTGCTGCTCACAAAGCCGCCGTCAACGCCATCGCTTTTAGCAGGGACGGTCAAACTCTCGCTAGCGGCAGCGATGACAAAACTGTTCGTTTGTGGAATGTCAAAACCGGCAGCAGGTTGCGGACTTTGAGCGGCCACGCCGGAGGAGTAAACGCGATCGCCTTGAGCAGGGACGGTAAAACTCTCGCTAGCGGCAGCCAGGACAAGACTGTGCGTTTGTGGAATCTCGATACCGGAGAAGTCAGAAGAATTATCACAGGTCACGGGGGCCCGGTTAATGCTGTGGCTTTTAGCCCGAACGGGCAAATTGTGGCTAGTGCTAGCAACGACAATACGATCCGTTTGTCGAACGTACAAGACGGGAAGCGCACCCGCACTTTTAAAGGGCATTCGAGCTGGGTGAGGACGATCGCCTTTAGCCCGGACAGCCGCACTTTGATCAGCGGGGGCGGAGATATTATAGTTTGGGATTTGAAGACGGGAAAAGAAAGAAGCACTCTTTCTGGTCACAGTCAGTTTGTGAGTTCTGTTGCTATTTCCTCCAAAGATAGCAAGACTTTTGTGAGCGGCAGTCCCGATCGCACTATTAAGATTTGGCGAATGCCATAGTCATACTATTTTAGATTTTAGATTTTAGATCTAAGAATTGGTAATGACTGCTTTTGTATAGGTTTGGAGTACGGGTCTACAGTTGCATTGTTTTTTTTTGCTGGCATCAGTAGTCATATCAA
Organism: Microcoleus sp. w1-18aA5; assembly: GCF_036701705.1. NCBI lineage: Bacteria > Bacillati > Cyanobacteriota > Cyanophyceae > Oscillatoriales > Microcoleaceae > Microcoleus > Microcoleus sp. w1-18aA5. The sequence goes on from NZ_JAUPTE010000057.1 coordinate 9,170, forward strand.
TTTCGGTTGCATTAGAATGATTAAACCGCTCTTGACCCTCTCGGCGCAGAGGAATAGAACAGAGGGATGAATAATTCCGATGGTACCGGATTTAATATTATTCAAAACCCAGACCAATTACCCATTACCAATTCGTAATTTTCCAGTTTCACATAAATTGGGTATTATCCACAAATTCCGCGCCCGTTTTTCGCAAATTCATCCACAGTTTGCTGCGATAATTCATGAACTGTCATTGCTTGCAAAATGTCAAAAGGCAATGTCAAATGATGGGCGCCAGCTAACAAAGTTTTTACCGCTTCTTCCGGCGACTTAATGCTAGCTGCCAAAATCTCAGTATTACTTCTCTGCAACACATTGGCCATATCCCGCACTAAGGCAAAACCGTCTCCTAACAATCTGGTGGCGCGATTCACGTAGGCGATCGCATATTTGGCCCCCGCTTCTGCTGAGACAACTGCTTGTGATGCGTTGTAAATAGCTGTCACCGCGCAAGGAATTTCTGGTGACAAATGCGCTACTGCTTGAAAACCAGCCGCCGTTGCTGGAACTTTCAACACTGTTTGCTGTCCAATTAATTCAAAAGCCGCTTTTCCTTCTGCTACCATGCCATCAAAATCAGATGCAGTTAGCTGATAATACACTTCCCCCGGAATAAGTTTCGCCAGTTGTGTGAGCGTCACATCGGGAGCTAAATCGCTTTTTCCCAGGAGGGTTGGATTAGTAGTAATTCCCGAAAGCCAGCCGAACTTGCTCGCCTCTTTTGCTTCGGCTACAATTGCAGTATCGAGATATATTCCCATCAGCTCTACACCTTTATTTTCTTAGTTTATTCTGAGTTGTCCGATGTTTAGTTTCAATTTGATGTCACTGAGCGTCAAATTGATTGTTAGGTATTAACTGTAGCAGATTTGCAAAAACATCGCTAGTAAGTAAAAATAACAATTAAGTGATGGGTATCACCTCATTGGCTGATTACGATCGCCATGTAAGAAAACTTCGATCGCCAAATGCCGGAAACAAACAATTTATATTTGTAGTATGGGTTATGTATGCAATAACTCAAGGAGGTGACTCATAAAATGAGAGAAAAAGAAAATCATCAGTCACAAGTCAGTCTTGAGGAATCTTGTGACAAAGCGGAGTTGAAAAAAACCGCAGCCACTCAAGACTTACCAGAAAATGATAATTCTCAAACCGAGTCTAAAGCATTTGAAAATCACGGTGAAGATGGTTTGAAGGCTCTAGCACGGTTAATGATGGTGAGTCTAACTTGGTCGCTGGCAGGACTTTCTAAACCTAAGTAAATTTTTGGGATATTGGTTATATCGTTTCCGGTTGGATGGGAATGATCAAGTCAAGGTTGCACAATTCCACATTCCCCCACTCCCCACGAACCACTCTCCATCATAGAAAGTGTAACCGGAATTGATATTATTGGTTATTGGTAATCAAGACTGGTATTCTGCCAGAGTGCCATGAATCTTTAAGTTTTAATATCCAATTCCTAATCTCTCGCCTGTGCTTTTTATAGTACAGGCTTGCCCATTTCCCAATCGGATGGGACTCAATGCCTCATCCCTGGGCTTCGCCCAATTCCCCATATCAAACTTTTATTTATATCAACCGTTTTGGCGGTTGTTATAAATCCGCCCCAAAGACACAATATTGTTGTGTCCTGATCTGCTACTTAATATTTTCCGAACCTACTGCCTCAGAAATCGAATTAAATCCTTTTTTGTCCAACTTTTGCAGCAAACCTTGGAGAATCCGACGCACCATCCAAGGCCCTTCGTAAACCCAACCGGTGTAAACTTGAATTAAACTCGCACCGGCGGCTATTTTTTCCCAAGCATCTTCGGCGGTGAAAATGCCGCCAACTCCAATTATCGGCAATTCGCCTTTTGTATATTGCCAAATAAATCGGATTACTTCTGTCGATCGCTCCCGCACTGGAAGCCCGCTAATTCCCCCGGCTTCTTCGGCGATTGGTTTGCCTGTTTCTCGCAATATTTGTGTTTTCAATCCGTCGCGGCGAATCGTGGTATTTGTGGCGATAATTCCTGCTAGTTGGTAGGTTTTTGCTAAGTCGAGAATTGATACGATCGCCTCGGACTCCAAATCCGGCGCAATCTTGACTAAAATTGGCTTGGTTCCCTGATTTTCTTGTTGCAAAATTTCCAAAATTGTGCTAAGCCCAGCAGCATCTTGGAGCGATCGCAACCCCGGCGTATTCGGAGAGGAAACGTTCACTACAAAATAGTCGCCCCAATCTTTCAGCAGCTTAAAACTCTCCAAATAGTCGGCTGCTGCTTGCTCTAACGGTGTTACCTTAGATTTACCGAGATTGATGCCCAAGGGGAATGAGGACTGAGGCATGGGGCGCTGGGCATCAAATTTTGACTGTTTCTGTCCTGCCTGAAACCGGGCTGCCATTGCCGCGGCTCCTTGATTGTTAAATCCCATGCGGTTGAGGGCTGCACTGTCCTCCGTCAAGCGAAACAAGCGAGGTTGGGGGTTTCCCGGCTGTGGTTGACAAGTGACAGTGCCAAGTTCGGCAAAGCCAAAGCCAAAATTTGCCCAAATGTCAGCAGCTACGCCGTTTTTATCAAATCCGGCGGCCAAGCCGACAGGATTGTTAAAGCTCAGTCCCCACAAAGATTGTTCGAGGCGAGAATCTTGGACTCCCAAAGATTTCTGCAATCGCCAGAGCATTTGGCTGGTTGCGGGGTTTGACTGGGTTCTGGCTGCGAGTTCGAGAACTTGAAGAGTGCGGTTGTGCAGCCACTCGGCATCGGTTTTCAATATGGAAAACAACAACGGGCGTACACTTGATTGATAAATATCCAATGATTTGTACTGGGGCAATTTACAAATTAGAAATGAGAAGGAAAATAAAAATATTCACGAGCAGACAGTGAAGGTGAGGTTGTTACTTCAACTTCGATCGACTTTATCCAATGTTTGAGATTGAAGCATAAGTGAGACGATTATATTATAAGTTGACTCTTTGGCATTTTATTTTTTTGAATATTTAAGTTAGTAATTTTAAATTAGACAAGGTGCGGGGAAGCTTGGAAATGGGGCAGCAGCAAAGACCAAAGGATTTAGACGAACAAATCGCGACCCTAGAGCGCGTTCTCCAGACTCTCCGAGAAGAGGAGAATGTTGAAGTGTTACTTTCGACCACACTCGGTTACTTGCAAGCGGAATTTGACTGGGGGTTGATTTGGATCGGGTTGTATGATCGACAGGCCCACAGATTGTTCGGGAAAGGCGGCATAACTCCTAACGGCGACCAGTCTTTTCTCAAACAGCGGTTTGCTCTCAGTCCAGGGGATTTGCTCGAACAAGTGGTGATTCAGCTTCGGCCTGTGGGAGTCCCGGATTTGCGATCGGAAAGTAGAGCCGGAGAATGGCGCAAAGCAGCTCAAACTTTCAATATTCAAGGCACGACTCTGTTTCCGCTCCGCTACAAAGACCGCTGCTACGGCGTGATTTTGCTCGGCACTGAGGTATGGGGAGCGTCGCCCAAGTCGGGGGAAAAAACGCAGTTGGCGATCGTATTTGGAGCGCTGGCAACTGCTCTTTACCAAATAGAAAAAGACTGGCAGCGACAACAAGTTAAACACCCAGATGAGTCTCTTTTAGCGCTGATTTCGCAGTTGGGGGAATTGCGATCGCTCGACCAATACTTGCAAGCGGTTGTCGAACAAACTCATGAATTTACTGAGCCGACACGCACCAATGTTTATTGGTTCGAGCGAGAGCGGCGCTATTTTTGGCGCCGAGTCAGCAACCGCGAAGTTGCTCCGGGTTTGGGCGGGCCCGGCCGAGCGGCTTCGGGCATCACCGTTCAAGACTTGGGCGAATTTTATCAGGCTTTGGGCAGGGAAGAAATGGTTTGGATCGGTGAATCTCAAAGTTCTCTGAAAACTGAGCTGACGGGGCGGTTGATGCAGCAAATCCGGGCTCGCTCTCTGTTGGCTGCGCCGATTGTTTCAGAAGGGGAATTGTTGGGATTTTTGGCAGTCGAAGCCAGCGAACCCCGGATTTGGCAAGACAATGAAAAGCATTATCTGCGGGGGGTGGCGCAGTTAGTGGCTCTGACGGCTCCTGTGTCGGAGATGGAGGAGAAAATTCAACAAACTGAGATCGATCGAGATTTAACTGCCGGAATAGCTCACGCCATCTACAGCGATGCTGACTGGGAGGCGACTTTGAAAAATACCGCCGAACAGTTGTGCGATCGGCTCAAATGCGAATACTTTTTGCTGCTGCTGTACGGCGAAGAACAAAATCGCTTTGAAATTGTCTGCCAAAATCAGCCCCGCAATCGCAGGCCAGTGCCGTCGCCACTCAATGCCCTCGATGTGGCTGACGTGGGGCTGTTGCAAGAAAGCGAACCTCTGGCTATTGAAAATTGGGAGGAAGATGGGCGGTTGGGCGCTTGGCGGGATGTGTTGGGGGAGGCGGGGGTGCGATCGCTTTTGGCATCGAGCACGAGGGGGAAAAAGAAAGAGGGAGAAAACCCGAATCTAAAATCTAAAATCGCTAATCGAAAATCGATCGAGGGTTTGCTGGTTGTCGGGCACAGTGCCACTCGCACTTGGAGGCGATCTGAACAAGAATTAGTTCGGCTAGTAAGCCAACAACTCGGATTGATCCTGCATTCGTGGCAGCAGAGTTCGGCAATTGACAAATATCAGCAATTTGAGCGATCGCTCAAATCGGGTTTGGCGGTTTTGCACCATTCTCCTGATGAGCAATCTGAGCAAGAGATATCTGCTGCTTCACCGACGATGTTCCCAGAGTTGCCGCTACAAAAGCTCGATCGTAACTTTGCTCAACACGTTTCCCAAACACTTTCCTGTCCTTTAGTAGCCGTAATTACTTGGAATCCCGGTGAGGAGGAAGGTTCAATTGCGACGGCGCTAGCTGCCAACCCCGTATTTGCGCTCAATCCCGAGGCGGTGATTCCTGTCAAAACAGATGCCTTGATCCAACAAACGCTGGCTGCTAGCGGGGTGCTGCAACAGAGCACGAGCCAACTGCAACTGGCGACGAAGCGGTGGCTCCGCAGTCCGGGAATTGGCGAGATTCTGACGGTGGCACTGCGGACGGCCCCAGAACACGCTCCGGCGGGCATTGTGGTGGCAGCAGACGCTCCGGGCCGCCAGTGGTCGGAGTTGTCGGTGAGTTTACTCAGCTCGATGGCGTCTCAGTTGGCTTGGTGGCGCAGGTATTTGGCGGTGCAATCGATCCAGGAGTCGCAGCGATTGGATCTGGAGTTGCTCAACTGGTACAAACAGCGCCGTTTTGAGGACTTTTACCGCACTGTGGGAGCGGGGGTGAAGGAGTTGGGGGAGTTGAGTCAGTCGATTTTGCAGTCGGCGAAGGAACAAAAGGATGCTCTGAAAACTTTGCGCTACCAACAGGTTTTGCGACACATTGGCAATGCTGTGGGGTCAACTCATTTGCTGCTGAAACAGGAACAGTGGCGGCTGCAATTCGGACAAGATGCGGTGCCTGTGAGCGCTTGGCTGAGGCGCTCGCTCGATCGAACGGCCCCCATGGTCAAACAGTCTCAAGTCTTGCTGGAAGTGCACAGAGAAACTGCTGTGTCGATGCCTGCGGGTCAGACTTTGAGCGTTCGCGGGGACAGCATCAAGCTGGATTTGATCCTGTGCGAATTGCTGGCGACGGCTTGCAGGCGCTCTGCTGTTGGCGCCAAAATTGAGATTCGCTCTGAGTTGTTGGGGGAAGATTTGTTAGAATTATCTGTGATCGATAGCGGCGCGTGCGATCGACACTTCATTGCAGCTTTCAACGGGGATTCCGAACCCGATATATTAGCGGTTTCTAATTCCCATAGGTCGATCGTGCAAAATCTTTTAATTTGTCAGCGAGCAGTACGCTTAATGGGGGGAAACTTTTCTTTAGAAATCTTAGAAAACAATTTAATTGTGGCTCGTTTAGTGCTGCCCCTAGCCAATTCTTAAAATTCTGTAGCCGCGAGTTCACCCCTACCTGTAATTCACATACTATAACCATCGTAAATCATTTGTGAATTTCTTACTCCCTCCCCTTGATAAGGGGAGGGTTGCGGTGGGGTCAAAAATTTCCGACTCCTGCAAGGATTGCTATAACATCCAAGGTATTAAAAACCTTTTCCCTAAACCGATGAAGTAGCAGTTTCCGCCGCATCAGAACTTGGGAAAAACCTTTGAGTAATCCAAGCAGTTACAATATGAGAAAGCAATCCCATCGGGCCCGCAAAAAAGCACAAAGCCAAAGAATGAACCGTCCAAACTCCTGTCCGCTGTCCTTCCCAATAAATCCAGCGCCCGACAAATAAGTCCATCACTAAAAAATGTATCCATCCCGTAGCCGCCGCCGTTTCTTCCCCCAGAAACTTAGCAATATCTGCTAACTTAGGATTGGATAAAGCAGCCGCATTTTCCGCAGTCAGACTGCTACCAAACAAATATATGTACAAAACAGCGAGCATCGCAAACGGAATAAAGGAATTCATCACTTTTCTGGTAATTCCCCAGTTGGGTAATAAAATCATAATTGCCCAGAAAGGCACAACGAACAGATTACCGAAATTAAAAATTAGTTCTGGTGTCATAGTTGGCTCTTGGCTCCTGCGAATGCAATGCAATTAAGGATGTTAAGATTACTTTACACAATTTTTGCGGAAATTTCTCAAAATCCGAAAAAAATCTCATTCACAAATGAAATAGAATTGCTATACTTATCTAAAATTTCAAATCTCGCATCTAAAATCGATTAAGGCAGCACAGCCCATGACAAATTATAATAACTTTGCCGAGTGGTGCAAGCACAAAGAAAATATCTCTCCCGGCGCCAAAGATACGGTAGAAATACTGTTGCAAATATCAGATACTTCAGATTGCGATCGAGCCAACGAACTGCTTTCTAATACAACAGAACTTAACCTCAAAAACCTTCAACTTACTGATATCAGCCCCCTCTCATCTTTCACTCAACTTACTAATCTCATCCTCGGTAGTAATCAAATATCTGACATCGCTCCCCTGCAAGCTTTAACTAACCTGAAAACTCTGGTTATAGATGTCAATCAAATATCAGATATCAGCCCGCTTTCATATCTAATAAATCTGACTCAACTCGTTCTCGATACCAATCAAATCTCAGATATCAGTCCCCTAGCAGGTCTAACTAATATTACCGCACTTGTCTTGTTTGACAACAAAATTTCCGACATCACTCCGGTGAAAAATTTAACTAACTTAAATGCGCTGATTCTCTACAAAAATCAAATCTCCGATCTCGCTCCTCTGGCAAATTTAACTGAACTCCAGACACTCTACCTTTACAATAATAAAATATCGGATATCACCCCGCTGGCTTCCTTGAAAAATCTCAAAACGCTGTTTCTCTTCGGAAATGAAATATCTGACCTTACTCCGCTGGAATCTCTAACAAACTTAAATAAATTGGTTTTATTCCAAAATCAAATATCCGATATTAGTCCTTTGAAATCGCTCACTAATTTAATTGAACTAAACCTGGGTAACAATCAAATATCAGATATCAGTCCGTTGAAATCGTTAACTAATTTGACTGAACTTTATTTGTTCAACAATCCGATTTCGGATAGCAGCGCGCTACAAGCTTTAAATAATTTATTTTTACTAGACTTGTACAACAATCAAATCTCTGATATCAGTTCCCTGCAATCTTTGCAAAAGTTAACTACGCTGGACTTGCGCGGGAATCCCATTGTTAATAAAATTTGTCCTGTCAATCCTGAATCTATATGTAGGTTTTAATTAATTATTAAGGTCGAGGCAAGATTGCGGTTTATAGAGTATAATGTCAAAGGTCAATATCAGGAGAAAGTGATGAGCGGACACGATGCTTTAATGTTAGGATTGCTACTGTTGCCAGGTTTGGCTTTATCGATCGCAATTATGGGCGCTTTTGCCGCTGGTGGATAATCAGTTTTGGCAGCAGGCAGATTTTGTAAAAAGTAGTCTTTTCCTCGTGCCCTGGCTCTGGCTGGGAACGCATTTCACTATTGCTTTGCCTCCTGTTTTTTTGCCAGCGAGGCAGAGCCTCTGGATCTCGGTTCCCCGCCAGAGGCAGGGAACCACTTAATTTCCCTTCTTCCTTCTTCCTTTTTCCTTCTCCCTTCTTCCTTCTTCCTTCTTCCTTCTTCCTGACATCCGTTACATCCGTTACATCCGTTACATCCGTTACATAATCCGTTGCCGAACTTCCTTTGCTTACAAAAATTGTGCTGTAACATTGGAATTTACCAAAGTATTCGCGCACAAAATACCCGATGCTGCGACGGCGGGCACGCCAATTCCGGGCATGGTGCTGTCTCCCACGCGATACAAGCCTTTGACTGGTGTTTGCGGGCCGGGAAATGTGCCTTTTCCGGCGGCAATTGCAGGCCCGTAAGTTCCTTGATATCGGCGCAAAAATCGGGCGTGGGTTAGCGGTGTGCCGATCGACTCTAAGACTATCCGCGATCGCAAATCCGGTATAATTTTTTCTAAAGCTTGAAACAGAGATTGCGATCGCTCTTGCTTTTTCTGCTGATACAATTCGCCATATTCCCAACCTTCGTAAGGTTCCAATGTATAAGCGTGAATGGCGTGATGTCCGGGCGGCGCGAGAGTTGCATCCCACACTGTAGGAATCGAAATCATGCAAGTATTTCCGGGCACTGTAATGTCAATTTTGCTGTCGTGAACGACGACGTGGTGACCGGTCAAACCTTCGAGTCCTTCGGCTTTAATTCCTAAATGCAGGTGCATGAAACTGTCTACGGCGGGCATCGATAAAGCGTTTTTTCGGTAGCTTTCCGGCAAATCTTCAGGCCGCAGTAATTTTGTATAAGTATCCCAGATTGTGGCATTTGAAATAACAATTGGGGCGCGGATAACTTCGCCATTTTTCAAGCGAACACCGGTGGTTTTGCCCGCTTCAACTAATATTTGCTCGACGGGAGCTCCCAAGCGCAATTTTCCTCCCCAGCGCTGCAAACCTCTGACTAAAGCATCGACGATCGCACCGCTGCCACCTACAGGATATTCGATCGCACAGCGCGATCGTTCGCCAATCATAAAAGCTATTTCCGGGGCGACAGTTCCGTGCGCTTTCAAACCCGACAGCAAAAAGCACTCCAAATCTATCAAACGCCGCACCCAAGGGTCACGCACGTCCCGATCCATCAAGGAACCTGCTGAACCAGCGATCGCACCTACTAGCGGCAACAGCTTCAGCAAAGCAGGCGAGTACCGAGACAGCAAAACAGGTATTAACTGCCAGTCGGATCTCAGCGCTAAAGCCGGAATTCCACGCAAAGCTTCATACAAAAGTAATAAATTTTGTTGAAATTGCTGTAATTCTACAGCACCTTGCGGTGCGAACTTAGCTACAGCATCTAAGTAACTTCTCGCATTAGCATAAATCGGTAAACTTCCCTCTGGAAAATGGTAATGCCCCAGCGGATCGTAGGAAATTGCTGCGATCGATTCCTCCAAAACATCAAAAACTTGCCGCAAAGGATTAAACGACCGGGGGTCAGTCAAACCGCAATAAAAAGAAGGCCCCGAATCAAAGTGAAATCCCCGGCGGGAAAAGCTGTGAGCCGCCCCGCCCGCTATGATGTGGCTCTCGCAGACGAGTACCCGCTTGCCGTAGCGAGCTAGCATTGAGCCAGCGACTAAGCCCCCAATACCGCTGCCAATTACGATCGCATCAAAGTCTTGCATTTATCAAATGTGGTATAATTGTATTATTTCTTGCTGAGTGTTGACAGGGTATTTTTATGGGAGGAAAACTATGAAAGCTTTATCTATTTTAGATGAAGTTGTTCGCGAATTAGAACAAGACGTGAATCTTTCGCGCATTAAAAAAATAATATTTTTTGCTTGTAGAGACTTCTGGGAAAACGACCCTGCCCAACTCACCAGCGCAGATGTAAGGATATTAATCGAAGAACTGTGCGCCAAATACAGCAGGTTAGAAGATATTGAAGCTGTTTTAAATAGTATAGTCTCTAAGGTTAATAAAAAAACCGAATATGCTTTAGTAACAGATCTTATAGTCTGTCAACTTAGCAGGCTGTATGAATTTGAAGACTTCACTAAATTAGAAATAAACATATCTAGTTTTGGCGGTCAGGAAGCTCCCGCATTTGAAGAGCACTTTAGTTCGGAAGTACCCAGCAGCGAAGAAAGGGGCAGAAACCCCGGCAGTTTATTTGATGTCAGACAAAAAATTTTGCAACAAACAAATCCGCTGAGGGCGAAAATCCTAATTTTTTCTACTCTTTATCACCAGTTTACTTTTAGCGATCGCGACTGGCTACTGCTGAAAACTCAAGAACTTGACACTCTGCTGCGACAACTGTTTAATGTCTGTGGTAGCCTAGCTGAACTGGAATCTCAGTTGTACAGAACTGCTAGCAATCTCGACAACAGGGATGAAAACGACCAAGCTGCGAGCGTAATCATCAAAGCGATGAATCCTTGTTACGCAAAAATGCAACAGGAAGAATCCTATGAAGCTGAATCTTCGGGTAGTGAAGATTACGATCAGACACATTTAAACAACAGTGTTTATGAAGAGATCGAGCTGGTGGACAAACGCAGCGATTATTTTGATCCAGGCGAGATTACTCACATCCTTCAAGCTGCTCCACCTCATTATCATTATGACCCTCAAAAGAGTTACTTAGTGCCTGACACGGCAGAAAATCTACCGTTTAAAGAACCCGAAACCAGCAATAATTATGCTACCGAGTTCAGACAGGAAATCGTAGAAACATTCCCAGTTGCAGAAATGCCGACTATTATCGAAATTTTAGAACCTGCGGCTCCTGTTATTATAAATATTAGCGATTCCATTAAACGAAAATTGGAATTGGAAGAAGAAATGACAGGATTAGTCAGTCAAAGTGCTAACTCCGCAACGGCGCAAATAGAAAATATATTTACCCAGTTAGAAGCTGCTTTGAACAGAAAATTTTCTACGGCAAGTGTAGAGGAGCGTTTGTACTGGAAATATAAAAATCTCAGAGAGTATGTAGCCAAAGTTCAGAAGTTTACAGATAAATTGCTGGAAATTTTGATTGAACTGGAGTCAAAAGAAAGCGGAAAATATCCTTCTGAAATACCAGAAAACATGGCAGACAATATTTCCGAAATACCGCCGGAAAACTCTAGCCATAAAGCAAATCAGTATCAGCTTCTGGAAATGGCAAAGCAAGGCAAACCAAAGGCGATCGCCCAATTGATTAATCAATTACTACAGCCTAAAGGAATTGCTGCTACAGCGGGATTTAAAGATGGTTGGCTCCATGTAATTCTGGAGTCTGCTGAAGTACCAAACCAACAGGCTACAGCTACATACATTCACAAAAAACTCTGTACTTTAAAATCACAATATCTTACTCATGTGAAAATTCACGGGCGACAGTTAGGCAGCAAAACAGTTTTTTGGACTCAAGAATTTGTCCATCAAACTCATTAAATGCCCCGACTCAAGTCTGAGGATACACAAACTAACTCGGCCTGCGTCAACTGAAATTCAAGAAATTTCATCAATTTTCTCAGACTTAAGTCTGGCGCTACAAAAATTAAGTCCACCTGCGCGAACAGAAACTTAAGCAGTCTAGAAATAGCAGATTCTACCTAATTCACAACAAAAACAAATATGAATGCCAGCGAAATTTTAAGGCGATATACATCAGGAGAACTAGATTTTCAAGGTATGAATCTCAGAGGAGTATACCTGAGCGGTGCCGATTTAATTGGCGTTAATTTAAGCAGTGCTGACCTCTGGGGTGCAAACTTAGCGATGTCGTACCTGAGCAGAATTAACCTTCAGCGCGCAAATTTAACTAATGCAAAGTTGTGCGGTGCTAACTTAAATCAAGCAAACTTGAGCGGAGCCAATTTATCCGATGCAGACTTCCACGGAGCGACTTTGCAAGGTGCCGACTTTCGCAGAGCCAATATCTCTTTGGCAGTTTTTATCGATGCAAATTTGAGCGATGCAGATATGCGAGGTGTCAATTTGCAAGGTGCAGATTTGCGCGGTGCGTGCTTGCGGGGTGCAAATTTGCGGAAGGAGCCGCGGATTTTTGAGGGTGCAAATTTGCGGGGTACAAATTTGCAAGGTGCAGATTTGCGGGGCGTCAATTTGCAAGGTGCAGATTTGACTAAAGCTAATCTCAGTCACGCGAATTTGACAGAAGCATCTCTGGGGGAAGCAAATCTGACTCAGGCAAATTTGAGCGAAGCGATTTTAGATGGCGTATTTTTGACTGAAGCAACTTTGGTAGAAACAAATTTTTCCTGGGCTGTAATGGCAAATGCTAAGTTGGAAAGAGCTGTGTTAATTGATGCTGAATTGGCTGGCGCTAACTTGCGGGGTGCATTTATGACTGATGTTAAGTTGAGCAATGCTAATTTAATTATGGCTGACTTGAGTCGAGCTAATTTGGTGCGGGCTGATTTGAGTCGAGCTAATTTTAATCAGGCAAATTTGAGTGAAGCTAATCTGACTGATGCTTATCTGGCTAGAACAGATTTGCGGGAGGCAATTTTGCACCGCACAACTTTGATTAGGGCAGATTTGAGCACTGCTAATTTATCAGGTGCTCAGTGGCGCGGTACAATTATGCCGAATGGAGAAATGCACGGGTAATTACTTCTACTAGCAATTTAACGCTCTCGGCCAAATAGTTAATTTAATAGTGAAGAAGATTTCCTGTAAGTAAAAAAATAGGACAAGGCTGTGTTAAATCCAGGAACAATTTTACAAGAACGTTATCAACTGCAACAGCGTTTAGGACGCACAGCGGCCGGTCATCAAACTTGGCTAACAGTAGATTTAGAGTCTCAAGAACAGGTGACACTGAAAATGTTAGCTTTTAGCCCGGAAATGCAGTGGGAAGAGCTCAAGCTTTTTGAAAGAGAAGCACAAGTTTTGCAGGCCCTAAATCATCCCCGCATTCCTTGCTATCGAGATTATTTTTCCCTGGAGCGGGAAGCCGGATCAGGATTGCCTTGGTTTGGGTTAGTGCAAGATTATATTCCGGGATTTTCACTTCAGGAATTGTTAGAAAAAGGCAAGAAATTTCCAGAAAAACAAGTACGAAAAATTGCCAGTGAAGTGCTGGAAATTTTAATTTATTTGCATGAATTAAGCCCCCCAGTTTTGCACCGAGATATTAAGCCTAGTAATTTAATTTTGGGGGAAGATCAGCACGTTTATCTAGTAGATTTTGGTGCGGTACAAGCTCAAGCGGCGGTGACAGGCGTAACGTTTACAGTGGTAGGAACGAGTGGCTATGCACCCTTAGAACAGTTTTGGGGGCGGGCGGTGGTGGCTTCGGATTTGTATGCTTTGGGAGCTACTTTAATTCATTTGTTAACGGGGATGACTCCTGCGGATTTACCACAGAAAGATTCTCGGATTCAGTTTAGCGATCGCGTGAGTGTGAATCCCAGTTTGGTAAGCTGGATTGAGAAGATGACGGAAATCGCCTTAGAAAAGCGTTTCAGCAAGGCTAGAGACGCTTTAGCAGCTTTGAAATCGGGCAACATACAAGGGGCTAATCTTCAAATTCCGACTGTTTGGAAAATTGCTAAACCACCTCACAGTCGCATTCAATTTAGCAAATCAGCGACGGAGTTAAACATTAAAATTCCGTCTACTTTAGTCAGAAAGCCTTTTTTCTGTGCTTTTTTAATAGGAATATTAATTATACTGTTATGGAGGCCAATTACCTTAGTATTTGGGGAACCAAATTTTTATACTGGATTAGGATTGTTTACGATTATAGCAAGTACAAGTATCTTACTTAAGATTGTGGGCAATGGTAATAAAATTACATTTAACCGGAACTCCTTTAAACTAGAACATCAGATATTTGGTTGGAGTTATTTAGGACAAAGAGGGGAATTTTCTGAGATTTTGGGTGCTTTTATATACAATACTTCTTTTTTTGGGGGTAATCAAATCAGAATCCGTTCAGGCAACTATACAGGAACTTACTTTTATGTCTTAGGGAACCATTTGAAAGAGGTTGAGGCAGCTTGGTTAGCGCAAGAAATTCAAGATTGGTTAAATTTAAGATAAATTTTTGTAGGGCGAAGCCTTGGTGATTAATTTTTTTTGTATAATAGATATCCCCCAACTAAAAATGGGTGACGCACTCACTTATAGGGCGTCTAAAATACAGCAGATTTCAGGTTCATTAAGTACAGTAGCAACAGCTTGTAAACCACAGACTGCTTGATTTAAAAAATGATGCTATTTTAAAAGAGTTATGTCAAGGCTTTCAAAAAAAGACCCGAATGAAAGTCAGTATATCTTATTACCCGATCGCCCAAAAAACATTGAATTTTAATTCAAATTTATCCCTTCACAGGCAAAACGATCGCAAACTCAGTGCCAACTTCAGGCTCGCCATTCACCTCGATGCTTCCGCCATGTTTCTCTACCGCAATCTGGTGGACAATTGTCAACCCCAATCCAGTTCCTTTGCCGACACCTTTCGTCGTGAACAAATGGTCGAATATCTGCTGTTTAATTTCCTCTTTGATCCCAGTGCCGTTATCAGCAATTTTAATTTTAATGTACCCTTCGCCGACTATATCCGTGCAAATCGTGATGCGGTTGGGATTGGCGGTAATTTCGCTAAAATTGCGTCCTATATTTGACTCTTCTAAGGCATCGATCGCATTGGCAAGCAGGTTCATGAAAACTTGATTCAATTGACCGGGAAAACATTCGATTTTAGGGAGATTGCCGTATTTAGTTATCACTTCGATCTGCGGCCGGTGTTCGTTTGCTTTGAGACGGTGTTTCAAAATTAAAATAGCGCTATCAATGCCTTCGTGAATATTAAAAGGAACTTTGTAGTCTTTGTCACCTCTGGAGAAGGTACGCAAACTGTTGCTGATACTGCAAATGCGCTCGCACCCAAGTTGCATTGAGTCAATCATTTTCGGTAAATCTTCCAAAAGATAATCGAGGTCTATCTCTTCGGCGTGGTCGGCTATTTCCGATTGCGATGCACCGGAGCGATACAATTCTAAGTGTTCTATAACATCTTCCAAACTTCTTTTACCTTCGATTAAATTGCCAGAAATAAACCCAATCGGATTGTTGATTTCGTGGGCGACTCCGGCGACCAAATTACCCAAGGCAGACATTTTCTCACTTTGCACGATTTGCAGTTGTGCTTGTTGTAAATTTTTTAAAGTTCGTTCTAGCTGTTGGTTTTGCTCTTGCAAAAGTTCTGCTGCTTGCTTGCGATCGGTGGCATCAACACCCAAACCAATAATCCCGATCGTCTCGCCCTGGGAATTTTTTAACTGCACTTTCGTGATTTCTAAATCGTGTAGTTTGCCGTCCACAAGTCTGAGAATTTCGCTGGAGTAATGCGGCAAATCTTGAGCAAGGCAGGCGGCATCTGAAACCAGACAGCCCGCTGCATTCTCCCCTAGTATATCTTTATAATGATCGACAGCTAGGAAATCGCTCAGGGGAACGCCCACATCTTGAGAAAATGTCTTGTTCAAAAACTGTACTTTACCACTGGGATTAACCATCCAAATCCAAATCGGAGCGACATCAAGAATCGCTTGGAGCATTTTTTTCTGATCGGCAAGCTGAGCTTCGGTTCGGCTAATTGTTACTAGCGATCGCTCTAATTGTTGGTTGTAATCCTGATATTTTTTATAGAGAAGAGCATTTTGCAAACAGATGGCTGCCTGGGAAGAAAGAAGATTGAGAAGTTGCAGGCGATCGCGGGTAAAAACTCTTGCGGTTAAGCGATTTTCCAGATACAAAATGCCGACTAAGCTGCCTTGATCGAGAATCGGCCAACACAGCAGGCTCTGCGGTTGGTATTTGAGGATGTAGGAGTCGGAATCCCAATCACTTTGTTGAGCGAGATCCCGAACAATCACAGGTTTCAATAAATTTTTAACGCAGTCAACAATTTTAAGGGGCAAGATATCGCTGTTTTCATCGAGTTTTGCGGATGATAAGTCGATCGCCCACTCGACTCCCGAATTGTCGAGCGTGCTGGTAGCCGCGATTTCCCATTGATTGCCGTTTGGCAAAATCAGCGCTCCTTTGTCAGCTCCTGTATTTTTCATCGCCAGTTGCATCAGTTTGGCAATCAGTCGATCGAGTTCTCTTTCACTAGAGAGCGCTTGACAAGCTTTTAGCAGTGTTGAAAAATTCCCGAAATCTGAGACACTCGCCGAAACAGACGGATGAATGGATGGATGAATGGATGGATGAAGCGATGGATTTTGCCCCGCAGGTGTTGGAAAATTTGCTAATGGATTTGCAGGGAGTTTGGCTGGTTCTAAAATCGGTTTTAATAATTGAGGATAACGTTTTTCTAAGTCGTCTATTTTTGCTCTATCTCCCCAGCGGACATAGCAATCATAGGCATCTATCATGTAGAGTCTGGCAATTTTTTCCCTTCCTAATGACAGGTAAAATTTAGCAGCGAGTTCGCAGGCAAGAGCTTCTTCATTGACATATTCGTTAGCTTTAGCTCCGGTAATAGCTCGATCATACAGTTCCATTGCTTCTGCTGTCTGTCCCAAAACGCCCAGCAATTCTGCCTCAAGCAGATCGAACTTGTGTTGGTAATTTATCGGCGTATGATGCGCGAATTCTTTGAGTTTTTTCTGACTAGCCCCAACGCGCTTCAGGATTTGTTGGCGCTCCGCCGGTGCGGCATCTGCATAGATTGCCAAATGTGCCAGTGCATCATAAAAGTCGTGCATCATCGTTACTAGCATCAAAACACAATTCCCAAGATAAGGTTTGCCTCCATTTTGCCTGTCGATTGGCTGCGGATTACGGCTCGAATCTATCCCGAATCCCTGGCCTCTGTTTGCTAAAATTTATACACCTCAATCTAGCAGGTAACAGGTAAAATCAATTGAAAGATTGGAATGTTTAATGTATTTGTAAATAATCGGTCTGCGTTCGAGTTCGTCGAGAATGTCTGTTCGGGTGAGGACTATTTCTACCGATGCAATTAACGGTCGCTAATGCAACTTTTTGGGATTGTGGCAGCACCACCTCCCGCAAATCCTCCGCCACAATGACGTAGGTTTGAGAATTTTAGCTGCCAATTGTTGGTCTTTCTCACGCCTGCACCGATCGATAGCCGATCGAGAATCTGTGTAAGATTGCGCGATTTCGCGATCGAGCGATACCCCGGTATTACGCTAGTCAAATATACTGCATTTATTATTGTGTCCATATTGGCTGACCTCAACCCAGACATTAACTTGACAAAACTTAGTCTATCTATCTTAGGGCATAAACAGCATAATTTTCGAGCTGTCGATCAAAAAATCAAATTATCTATTAAAGAACAATATTTTATACTTGGGCGATCGCGATTAAAGCTTTTTACTTACGTATAAGTTTCTACTGTTAATCTCAAATGCGATTCAATGAACGCGAAATACCGTATAAACACTGCCTTATCATGTCTTCAAACATACAATTGCTAATTAATTAAATTTAATATAGCTCGATCGCCAAAATTTCCGCAAAGCAGATCAAAAAGTTATTACCTTAAAAAGTCCAAGTATAATCTATAGAAATTATAAAGAATCCGTCGTGAAAGCAGTGGCACTCCAGTCCCCCCTAGAAAAGGACAGGGCCGTTGGATTGTGGTGAAACCCCCCTGCACTCTACTTCCGGCCTCATAGCCCTCCCTGCGGTTAAAACCCAATCAAATATTAATAGGCAGTAGTCTTCAAATGACCGAAAGCACTCAGGATACAAGCCCCCGGATTCCTCCGTGGAATCAATGCTTCAATCTAAAATCTATAGCGTTTCTCAGTCAAATGAGGTACATTTTTAGAGCTAAAAGCCTTAATGGATAAGGATTGGTTGTACCTGATCAGCTAAGGAAACGCTATAAAATCTAAAATCTAAAATCGATTGACTTTACCTACATTCCGACAGGGGTTTTAACCCCTGTCGGAATGTAGCTTCCAGAAAAGGAAACAGCGTTATTTGAGATTAGTCGTCTGTCGCTCTTTCGGCTGCTCGTTGAGTTCAGTCAATATCTCCATTCACTTTCTAGCAAATATTGTCTGAGGCATCTTGAGCCTTCTATCTTGCATCTCGTGCTGCATCATTGATATTTTCTTGGCCACCGGCGGTATTATATCTCAGAGACTCAGTACCTTCTGATACTCTTTCTTTTGCTCCCTCGGTGGCTTCTTTAACAATATCTTTTGCTCCCTTCAAGCCTTCGCGAGTGTTTTCTTTAAGATTAGCAAAGCCTTGTTTGGTTTTGTCGCCAAAGTCATCAGCTTTGCGCTGGGCGGTGCGAGCATCGTCCTTGACCTTTTGGCCGATTTGGTCTAGTTTTTCAGGCGCATCATCCGCTACCCGCCGCACATTTTCACCTACATTGTTGCTAGATTTCGTGTCAATGCGGTGCTGCGCTTGCTCTTTGAGAAGCTGAGCTTTTGCTTCTGTTGTTGTCACCTTTTTGTTTCTAGGATCGACATCGCTGTAATCGTTCATGCCGCCTTTGAATTCCGACGTTACAGCCCCGGTCGGCACTTCTTCTCTAATTTGGTCGGCAGTTTTTCCTTTTCCTGTCATCACATCAGTTTTTCCTGCCATAATATCAGGGGCGCTGCTGCAAGCCGTACTCACAAATACTAAAATGCCAGCCAGAAAAACTGTTAAAATTTGTACAGCTCGAATTTTTTTCAGAAATGCAGTTAGTCTCTTCATAAAAATGCTCCTTTCTATTGTGAGATGTTCAAATGCCTTGTGGCTTTGTCGATGTCTAGCCTTACCAAATTAGGTACTTAAACACTTTTTTAAGTATAGGAATAGAAACCGTAGTTTTTCATCTATCCCAAGTTACATTCCTTAAGTTATAGTAGAAGGAAGAAGGAAGAAGGAAGAAATAAGAAGGCTCTTCGGCTTGGAGATCGGATAGAAATCAGCAATCAGGAAGAAGGAATGAATAATCCTCAATCTTCTACCAATTATTAAAAGTCGCAGCACCCTGCGCCGGACAAGGCAATGCCGTTTCCCTACATAGCTGTTTTGATCTCCAGACGCGCACTATGTTGAAATGTTGTGCGTGTTCGTCCCAAAAAAAACCTTCTAGTCAGGAACTAGAAGGAATGTGGTGTATTATCTCAAGTACAACAAGGTCTTTAATCGCAATTGTGATGGCACATCCCGATCGCACACATCTGTCTAATGGCTGAAAGTATCTGTACAGTTGCTAAGGATTTTGAATCGCTGTTTTTAGACTTTTGCAGAATTCGCCGATCGCCTCTAAGCCCTGTTCTGGAGTACCTTCTGCCAAGCGTTTGACAAAAGCACTGCCAACAATCGCAGCATCTGCACCCCATTCTTTAACTTGACGAGCGTGTTCGGGTTTCGATATACCAAACCCGACGCCGATGGGTTTGTCGGTGACGGCGCGAAGTTCTTGCAGCAACTCTTTTGCTCTCGTTTCTAAGCCTTCGCGTACTCCCGTCACCCCCGTCACGCTGACTAAGTAAATAAATCCTTGAGACTGACGAGCGATCGCCTCTATACGACTTTTGGGACTGGTGGGAGCAACTAATAATGTTAGTTCAATCCCTAACTTGTTGGCAGGTTGGATGAGACTGTCGGCTTCTTCTAAGGGCAAGTCTGGTACAACCAATCCCTGAACTCCAGCACTTTTGATTTGCTGCAAGAAGGTTTCTATACCTCGGTACAAAATCGGGTTGTAGTATGTGAAGAGAATGATGGGCGATCGCAAATTTGGACTAACTTTCGCTACCATTTCCAGCACCGCATCTAACCGCGTTCCCCGCTGTAGAGCCCTTGTAGCAGCGGCTTGAATCACCGGCCCGTCAGCTAGCGGGTCAGAATAGGGAACGCCAAGCTCGATCGCGTCTGCACCGTTATCATCCAAAATTTGCAGTGCTTTAGCCGTTGTCTCCAAGTCTGGGTCGCCAGCAGTAATAAAAGGAATCAATGCACATTGGTGGTTCTTGCGTAACGTTTCAAAACAATTAGAAATAGTCATTAGTTATTAGTCATCAGTCATTGGTTGTTGGCAGTTGGTTGTTGGCAGTTGGTTGTTGGCAGTTGGTTGTTGGCAGTTGGTTGTTGGCAGTTGGCAGTTGGTTGTTGGCAGTTGGTATTAGCTAATAACAACTAATATCATGTCCGATGAATTAACCATAATAGCCCGGTGGGGGCGGGTTTTTGAGATTGTCAATTATGGGCGGTATTGTTGGTGAACCCGCCCCTACAAAAATCGCGATCGCTCGACCGGACATGATATAACCACTAACCACTGACAACTAACCACTGACAACTGACAACTGACCACTAACCACTGACTAATTATCTTTTTCCTGCTCAATTTCGGCTTGAAGTTTGGCTAATTCTTCAGGAGTGAGTGCATCTAGCTGCTTCTGCAAGACAGCTTCTTTGTAGTCTTGCAATTGCTGGCTGTAGGTCATATTTTGAGTCAGTGCTCGAAATAAATAAGTCACCAGCCAGCCAATCAAGCCGGCGACCAAAAATAACTGACTCCAAATCCCTGCATTCATACTGTCGAGTCCGGCAAATTGCAGTAGCAAGTAGACAAACCCACCTGCTACAAAAAAGCCGACACTGATTCCAATTACGTCAATACGTCGCATTTAGGCTTCTATCTGCCGCCGTTTGGGCCGAAAATTCAAAAAAGGAGCTAGGAGAAACATACCTGGGAAGAAGAAGAACATCAAGAAGTACATGAAGCCGCGCTCAAAAGAGGTAGCGACGTACCAGCGGCTGTTCAGGTAAGCGTAGGTGGCCGCGGGTACTACCAGGAGGTAGGCTCCTGCCAAGACGGCGTAAAGCAGTAAGGTAATATACATAGATTTGCTTTAGGGGATTAATAACACGGGTAAGTCAGTTGACACGCTCCGTTAGCTGGTTAACTATTGTACCGCTTGGGGAGATCCAGCGCGACTTTTGAGAATTTTTTGATTAGGGGTTGCGTAAATTGGGGTTTTGCCTGTAGAATAAAAGGCTGTTGCTGTTAGTGGCTCAAAACCACAGCAGTTAGACCAAAGGGGGGCGTGGCGGAATGGTAGACGCTACGGACTTAAAATCCGTTGACCCGAAACGGTCGTGTGGGTTCAAGTCCCTCCGCCCCCATCCATTTCCATCATTTGTGATTCAACGGTTTCAGATTTCTTGTCACCAAGATTTCTGTTTGCCGCTCAATTTTCGCGCTAATGGTTTTTTACTAAGTCCAAAAGGGCCTCTATATTTGCCTGCCAAGTTCGCGCCGGATTTTTTACGTCCGGTCTTCAACTCGTTGAGCAAATCGGCTGGTTTGGGAAATTGGGCGGCTGTGGGAACTGAGTTTCAATAGTCGAATAACAAATTATGTGCCGTCGTTAACATATTAATGTCCTCAAAATAGACAATATCTAGCTTCAAGTTTGAGATGAGACGGGAAGTGCGATCGCAAACTCTGCTCCCCCTCCCAAAGATGAAATTATCTCTATTTTCCCCCGATGTTTTTCCACAATCTGGTAGCAAATTGCGAGTCCGATACCAGTGCCTTTTCCTGGTTCTTTAGTTGTAAAAAATGGGTCAAATAGCTTACTGTGGATGGCGGATGGAATGCCAGGGCCGTTATCGCAAATTCGCACCAGAATTTGGCTATTATCCAACTTTTGCGTCTGAATTAAAATCTGAGGACTTTTCCCTTTCTTAGAGTCCTGGGATGACCCTTCTAGTGCATCTATCGCATTGGCTATAATATTCATAAATACTTGATTTAGCTGCGCTGGATAACACTCTACTTCTGGCAATTCTCCATAGTTTTTGACAACTTCAATTCCCTGCTTGAGCCGACTGTTCAAAATCAATAGTGTATTGTCAATACCTTCATGGATATCAACTAATTTCATTTGAGCTTCATCTAAGCGAGAGAAGTTTCGCAAAGACAAAACTATTTGCCGGATGCGTTCTGAACCTATTTTCATAGATTCAAGCAGTTTTAGTAAATCTTCTGTGATAAAGTCTAGTTCTATTTCTGCGATTTCTTCTGCGATCGCCTCTGTGGGTTGCGGGTATTCCTGCTGATAGAGACGAAGTAAATGCAGCAAGTTTATAACATACTCGTTGGCGTATTCTAGGTTGCCGTGAATAAAGTTAATAGGGTTGTTTATTTCATGGGCGACGCCTGCCACCATCTGCCCTAAACTGGACATTTTTTCGGTTTGAATTAACTGGGTTTGGGTGTGTTTAAGTTGGTGAAGCGCTGCTGTAAGCTCTTCTGTTCTTTCTTCTACTCGCTCTTCCAAAGTTTGGCGACCCAGCTCTAATTCATCGGTGTATTCTGCTACCCATTGAACTAATTGATTGATGGATTTTGCTAAGGTTCCTACTTCATCTTCTGTGGTGACAGGTGCTTGCAAATCAAAATTTGCTTGTTGAGTAATAGTTTTAGCAACGCTGGTTACAGCTTGGATAGGGATGGCGATCGCGCGGCTGGTACAGATGGCTAGAAAAGTAGCGATCACAACTGACACTAACATACTCGCTACGATGATTTGCACTCGCAATTTCTCAGCCACCTTAAAATTAATGTAGGCTTGTATTTGCTGTGCCTTAGCTACTTCTGTCATCAAGCTTAAACTCTCTGACAGTCGCTCAAACTTAACATCGAGCTTAACTGCTCTATCCCCTCTAATTAAATCCAATACCTGCTGCTGTGCCTCTTTAACTTCTTCTGGTTTTAGCGAGGAGGAAGCTATTTCTTGCCAAAAAAATGTGAGCAATTGAGAATACGAATCTGTCGCAGTTGTGTAACCATCTAACAATTTCTTTAATTCAGCATAATTTACTGCTAATTCTGTGGAATGTTTTTCACTAAAAGTGTCTATTTCTGCAATAAGTTTTTTAACGACCTTAACATCTTTCGAGAACTTAGCAGTTTCATATTCAAACCAGATTGAATCTCCCAAGATAGATATTAGTCGTTTGGGATGTGACTGCACTACCTGCACGGAATATTCTAAATCCCTGAGCAAATCCTGTTGCTGGTCGGCGAAAGTTAGAGCTTGGAAAGCTTGGTCTTGGTAATAGTCTCCACAGATCATTCCCCCTGTGGCTCCTAGTACGGCTATTCCAATTGCTAGTGAGTAGCCATAATTAATTTTTTTGGCAATGCTTAACCGAGAAATGAAGCGGTTAATTGCAGTCAAGGGAGTTTTTTTGAGAGGATTTTTGAGGTCGCGAGATCCTTCAGTGACAGCGATATTATTTTTTCGTCTATTTAGGATAATGTTTTTGAACCTCACAGCCCTATTCTCTCCCTGTTCAAACTTGTGCATACTGGCAACCTGAGCTAAATTTTAACAACTTTATTAGTAAATGCACATAAATAAAGTCTCTTATTCATAGTAGGCAATCTTCCCTAGATTTTATGGAGGATTAAGGGCTAAAGCCCTACTACAAAGTAGGCATTAGATAAAATTTAACCTTAAAAGACATTCCCCTGACCAATAGCCTTATAAACTTCACGAATCATGTTATAATCACGGTCGTTAGCTGGCATCAGTTTAGCTCCTTGATACTTATCATTATCTTTCCCAACTAAAATTGCTTCAATTAGCTGATCTTGATTTTCTACCAGGCGATTGCGAATTTTTTCAACAAGAGTATTAGGCAGGTTACTACTAGCAACAAACAAATCACTAGGTAAGGGTTGCCCTGTGGCAATAATCCGAAAATTATTGGTTGATAAACCGTCTGTTTTGAGTAAATCTTTGTATCTATTCACACCAATTGCTAAGGCATCAACTTGGTCTTGTTTGAGAGCCTGCAAGCCCTTTCTTTCCAACATTGAGATTTTGAAGTCGGATTGGGGATTTAAGCCAGCATCCAGGAGAATTTTAATCGGGCCTAGATGACCACCAGTTGCACCTATTTTCCACATAGCTATTGTTTTACCTTTCAATTGTGCTGCTGACTTAATCTCACTATTGGCACGAACAACAATAATTGAGTGATAGTCCGGGCGGGTGATGGCAATGATGGGAACAGCATTTGTCCGGGCCCGCATAATCACATATTCAGATGGCCCTGTTAGAGCTAATTTTAGGCGATCCGACTGGAGAGCTACGGCTGCTGCTATATAGTTATCTACGGGGAACAATTCAATTTTTTTCTCCAAAACTTCCCCAAGAACAGTCCGAAAGGTTTGATAATTTTGCTGCAAATCTTCTGCACCCTGAACATCAGTTACAGCAAATTCAAGGGTTTCAGGTTCACTTACGACCAAACTGGAAGAACTGCGATTAGATTGATTTACTGTTGTAGAACAGCTTGCTACAGACAATAGCGATAACCCAACAAAATGCCGCCGCTTCATGATTTTTAAGAGTTTGAGTGGCAGTTGAAAATTGCATAACTATTATAAGCTATTTGGAAGAAACTGTCATTAAAATAGATTATCCGTTGGTTAAGCTTCAGTCAACTGTTGTGACCAAATTATTAAGAAATTTTTTATCTATAGGTTTTATGGTTGGGAGGATAAGGCAGCGGATCTTGTAAACCTAACTCCTTAAACGCTGGCAGACTTAACTCACAGGAATCGCAAACGCCACCAGCAACTTCATTGCCGTAACAAAACCAAGTTTTTTTCGCAAGGCACTCCCCCATTATTGCCTAATTGATTTAATTATTTATGTCTTCTTTAGCTCAATCAGAAGTATTAAGATAGAGAGTGCATCACGTTCTTTCCCCTATTGTGTCCCTATCCGAAATACTTCTTGAATGGCTTAAATATAATGGGGGTGACAGTCCCGATAGCCGGAATAATCTCAAGTGTTGATAATAATGTAAACGCGCTCGGCGTTGAGAGTTTCGGCCCCGGCGATGCCAAAAGTTAGAAACATTGTATTGCGATCGAGAACGTAGGTGATGGGGAGGCTTTAGGACATTCGATCGAGGGTACAATCCCGTATCACCAGGACGCCTCAAGAGGACTTTGATTGTCTAATTTTTACAAGTTTCGTTTTTTAAGAAGCGACACAAAATTTGTCAAAAGTTTAAATAGCGACAACAAACCTGTTAAAGTCACTGCTGTACTTTGGTGGTCAAAAAAGCTGTTAGAATCTTTATAGAGCGAGCGCTTCAGTTAATGTTAGGGAGACGAGATTAATTTTTAAAAGCGACGAATAATATGTTATTCGGCACTAATCGCCATCTCATGTCCGGTAAAAAAACCATGATGTCTGTAGGCGCTGGTTCACCAATATCTGTAATATAAGAATATAAGTTATATATCCCGTAAACCGGCCTAATCGAGACTTCACAACCTTGACTCCCGACACACAAAAACGAAGTCGCCCCGCGTGATATTACGCAGCAACTGGCAAAGTAATCACAAATTCCGTACCCTGTCCTATTTGAGAATTTACCTCAATTTTGCCTTGATGCTTGGCAAGGATTTGATAGGAAATAGCCAATCCTAATCCAGTACCTTTACCGATCGACTTTGTAGTAAAAAATGGGTCAAATATCTGTTGGGTACTTGCGGACGCAATTCCCGGCCCGTTATCCCGAATCTTGACTATGACAGTATTGTCTGCCGTGATTTCCGTGCTAATCCAAATGGTTGGCGAATAGCATTTGTCTGCCTTTTTCACTTCCTCCAGCGCATCTATTGCATTGCTAATAATATTCATAAATACTTGATTCAGTTGCGCGGGATAGCACTCAACCGCAGGCAACTTGCCGTATTGTTTAATAACTTGAATACCTTGTTTGAGTCGGTGATTGAGAATGACGAGGGTGCTATCTATTCCTTCGTGAATGTCGGCTGATTTCATTTTTCCGTCGTCGCATCGCGAAAAATTACGCATGGATACGACAATTTCGCGAATGCGATCGGCTCCCATTTTCATCGAAGATAGGGTTTTTGGTAAATCTTCTCTGAGAAATTCGAGTTCAATGTCTTCAATGCGCTCTACAATGGCATCTGGTGGGTTAGGATAATATTCTTGATAGAGAGTTACCAAACCTGCCAAATCTTCGATGTATTGGTTGGCATAGTCAATGTTTCCGCCGATGAAGTTGACGGGATTGTTGATTTCGTGGGCTATCCCTGCCACCATTTGACCGAGAGATGACATTTTTTCGGTTTGAATTAATTGGGATTGAGTTTCTTTGAGTTCTTTTGTATACTCGCTAACTCGCTGAATTAATTGATTGAAAGAGGCAGCTAAAACTCCGATTTCGTCGTCGGTTGTGACTGGTACTTGCAGGTTAAAATTCGATTCGCGAGCGACTTGCTGAGCGACATTAGTGACGGTTTCGAGGGGTTGGGCGATCCCGCGGCTGGTTTTGTCCGCTAGGGCGGCGGCGATGAGTGCTGAAATTAGCATACTTCCGAGAATAATTCGGTTTCGCAATTTTTCAGATTCTTCTAATGCTTGAGTTCCTTCCTGTTTATGAATTTCTACGGTAGAAATTAGGTCAGTTAAACTTTGAGCAAGGTTATCTAGTACGATCGCCTCTTGGCCGCTGCTAGTCCTCAACATTTGTAGCTGTGCGGACTCGATGCTGTTGGGCTGCAAATTCCAAACTTCCGCTTCTTTTAACTGCAATTTAATTAGCTGACCGTAGTAATCAATGACGAGGGCAGATTTCTTCAAGATAGCCTGCAATGTGGCCTCTTCTGTTGCTAGTCGATCGGGATGTTCTCGTGCGAAAGATTCAATTTCTGCAATCAGAATTTTTGCTTGATTGATTTGCCCGAAAAAGCGATCGTGTTCGTATTGCAGCCATACGGCATTTCCCAAAACGACTGGCAATCTCGCCGCGTGCGATCGGGCTTCAAATACGGTATTTTGCAAATTTTGCAGCAGTTGCTGCTGCTGTTGCGCCACATTTACCTGAACTAAAGCTTGCTTGCGAAAGTAGTCTCCGAATCTCATTCCCGCACCAGTTCCCAAAATCGCTATGCCGATAGCTAAAGCATAGCCATAGCTAATCTTTTGACCGATCCGCAAATGCTTGCATTCTGCCTTTAGCCCAGTTAGATTAATAGTTGAAGTTTGTAACAAATCTTTTTGAGCATAGTGCTTTTGCTCTACTTTGCTATTCTTGGACTGACTGTGGGTAAATAATAACATTGGAAGTTCCTCCCAAACTAATCAGGAGTAATTGAGCGAAGAAAAGCAGAATGCACTTATGCTGAAGGTCGAAAGCAGTTTTGAGTGTTGAACTTTGAATTTTGAATTATTTCACTCAAAACTCAACGCTTCCCCTAGTATCTCTCTTTTTAGACTAGAGTGTTTGTGATCTCAATCAACAATCTATGTGATTATACGCAAATTTAGAAAACTTAGGGCTACAGCGATTAGTATTTTTAGTCGGTTGGGAAACAAGGCCCAACTACCGCTTCTCCCCGTTTTTCTTTTTTGGCCAGTTCTAGGTTTAATTCCAGCACTTTTGCTAAAATATCGTCGCTGTCAGTAAATCCGTAAGCTTGCATTACATTCGCGATCGAGCTTAGCGTGGAGTTTAAAGAGCTGACTTGTTGGTTCTTCAAAAAAATTATTGTAAAGTTGACTAATTACCCACTTTTTTGCTAACATTTGTTGAGTGGGGTACAGTGAAGTAGCAAGATAGAAGCGCCCTTGCCTTTCTCATTTATAAACATTTTCCATTTTAATACTGTAGCAGGTTCAATCATGGTAAAGTCTCAGTATGAAGAATATTCCATCGGCAAGAAACACACTGTCGCACTCAAAGAAAACTTCGGAAGTTCTAAAGTGTATGCACAAAATGCACAGTCAGTGCTTAACAAAGCTACTGGATTTATCAGTGCTTACGATTTCACGCTAAATCCTTATCGCGGCTGTCAGTACGGATGCAGCTATTGTTATGCTGCTGCTTTTAGCCCTAATTCGCAGATGCGTCAGGATTGGGGAAATTGGGTTATCATCAAAGAAAATGCCACCGATATTTTAAAGAAAGAGTTGCATAGTTGGTACAAGAAAAACCCGGATCGACCACCTAGCATTTACATGAGTAGTGTCACCGATCCGTATCAGCCCATTGAAACTAAAAAACTATTAACTAGGTACTTGTTACAAGTAATGCTTTCCTATCAACCGACGCTAGTTATCCAAACTCGCAGTCCTATGATAACTAGAGATATCGATATTTTACAGAAATTTCAGCGGTTGCGAATTAACATGAGCATTCCCACTGGTAGCGAAAAAGTAAGGAAAGATTTTGAACCAAAGTCGCCGAGTATTCCTGCGAGACTCAAAGCTATGGCAAAACTGAAATACAGCTTTCCTTACCAAGAAAATTGCGAAGTCAGATTTTCTATAACTGTGACGCCACTACTCCCTACCTTACCGGAAGATGAAGCGGATTTTATTAGCAAGCTGGCAGTTGTAGATAGAGTGGTGATTCAGGATTTTCATGCCAGCAACGGGCGATCGCTAATTGCGTCAACTCGCGAGGAAGCATTAGCTCTTAAACACAAGTACGCTTGGTGGTACAATAGCGAACAACAGAGTTATCGCAAGTTTAAAAATAAATTAATTGCGCTGCTCCCCGATGTTGAAATTATGGAAGGCAAAGAGGGATTTGGCTATGAATAACTCGCTAGCTAACTGGTGGCGTTCCCATCAGTTTAACGAAGCCGTTAAGAGTCAAAATAATCGACTTGCCAAACAACTGTTAAAACAAATAGAAAATTCCGGGGCAAAACTCTCATGGCAGCAGAAGCTATTTAAAGAGCGCCTACAGCTTGAGAAGTTATTACAGAAAAAAAATGACCGCATCAAAGAAGCCGAGCGGCATTTAGAAGAATTAGAAATGCAACTAAGCTTCGGGCAACTTGACGATTCGCTGGCGCGGATTGATCAATTAACATTGTTTCCCGACACAAAGTTCATTGAACATATTTCAAAATATTTCAAATTGATAGACTGCGATGAGAGTATGATTCAATGCACTGGCATTGACGACAAAACATTTA
Source organism: Microcoleus sp. w1-18aA5 (assembly GCF_036701705.1). Taxonomy (NCBI): domain Bacteria; kingdom Bacillati; phylum Cyanobacteriota; class Cyanophyceae; order Oscillatoriales; family Microcoleaceae; genus Microcoleus; species Microcoleus sp. w1-18aA5. Next base: position 38,280 of record NZ_JAUPTE010000057.1, read on the forward strand.
ATAATTTTGAACAACATTTGGCTGGATTTATTAAGAATGAGCTTAATAAGTTGAGCAGGGAAAAAAACAATATTGATTATTTACTTGAACAAGCTATTGACGATATACAGAAACTGAAAGAAGGACAAGATCCTAAATACAATTTTGAGCTAAGTCCTCACGTCTATTTAATTAGGTATTTCCTAGATAACGTCTACTGTACATATCTAGCTTGGTTCCTGATTTACAAGGCTGGATTATTACCGACTAAAGTTAATATCCTCGATATTGCTGCTGGGCCGGGTACTGTTGCTTACGGACTCGGTTTGTTGCTGCAAAGCAGTAGCGACTTTTTTTCAATGCCACCAATGCACATATCATACTACTCTCTGGAACAGCAAAAAGCTTTTCAATATCGCGGACTCCAGTTTTGGCGGCAGTACATGGAACCCCAGGCGATGAATGCTTACTTTCGTTTTGACACTTCTAGTATATTTGATGGGAAAAATCAATCTCAAAGACTGCCTCAAAAATTCTTTGATTTTATAGTGATTTCTCACTGTTTTTTTAACGATGAGGAGAGAAGAGAAAAATCCCTTCTAATTTACAAGGATATATTTACAAACAGCCTGAATGATTCGGGTTACGCTTTGCTAATTATTCAAGATAAGAAGTTGCTGATCCCATACAATGTTCGTCGAGTTGATGATTGCCAACATGAGCTAAGTGTAGTAAGACAATTTGTTGATGAACTGGGCTTAAACTTAGTTTGGTATAAATATTTAAATTCAATCGGTAGCAGGACATCCCATCCTAATTTTGGCAAGTTTGCTAGAGAAAATCTACCTGTACAGAAATTCATCAGTCCACTTTTCCGCCAGCACCTTAAATTACCTTACGAGCCGCATTATGGGCTTGATGACTATGTAATATTAGCAAAAAAATAATAAGTATACATCTCGAAAGAAATGAAAAAAGTTTCCAATTTAACATTTAATCGTAAAAATCTGTGATTCAAAAATCGACTGAAACACCTACCAAGAACATTCAAACTGGATGGCACGGCAGCCTGAATTTAGCCTACGCTAACCGATCCGGTGCAACTCAAATCATTCACAATCAAATGCAAGCACCCCTAAAGGTGCAGCGCCCGTTTTATCCTGAAGGGAAAGAGATTTGTCACAGCGTCATCTTGCACACGGGTGGGGGAGTTGTCGGGGGCGATCGACTTTCCAGCCATTTTCACCTCCAACCCAAGGCGAAAGCCTTGATTACCAGCGCCGCTGCTAGTAAAATCTATCGCAGCAGCGGACTAGAATCACAACAAAATATTGACATTCAGCTAGATACTGGTGCTAATTTAGAATGGCTGCCACAAGAAACTATAGTTTTTGACGGCGCAATATATCGGCAAAATTTGCGGGTAGAATTAGCACCAACAGCGAGGATTTTACTGTGGGAAATTACCAGATTTGGACGCAGTGCTAGGGGCGAAAAGTTCTTGTCTGGAGAATGGATCTCGCACACCGAAATTTGGCAACAAAACAGCCCTTTATGGATTGACAGACAATTGCTCAAAGGAGGAGAAAAAATGCTCGAAAGTCCTCACGGCCTCGCAGGAAAACCCGTAGTTGCCACCCTCGCTTGGGTAGGCGAACCCGTTACAGCCGAGCTCATGGAAAAAGTGCGAGATTTGCCATCTGAGGCAACAATTTCTCCTGGTAATTCCACCGTCGGCGTGACTCGTATTCCTAACGGTTTGCTGTGCCGATATCGCGGTACATCCACAGCCGCAGCGAGAGACTGGTTTGTCAGCATTTGGCACTTGCTGCGCTTATCTTTTTCAGAACGCCCTTGCTGTTTACCCAGAGTTTGGATAAAATAGGATGATCTTTGAGTTTCAATGTAGAGTTGCCCTGCTAACAAGATTATTCCTGTCTCTCTTTTCTGACTCTGCGCCCTCTGCGCCCTTTGCGGTTTAATCATTCAGAAACAACCGTAAACGATATCATCACCAAATAATGCGATCGCACTTACAAGAATAAAAATGCAACTCACCCCCCAAGAAAAAGACAAACTGCTGATTTTCACCGCCGCCCTGGTAGCAGAACGCCGCAAACAAAGAGGTTTAAAATTAAACTATCCAGAAGCACTCGCCTACATTTCCGCCGCCATTTTAGAAGGAGCGAGAGATGGCCTCACAGTCGCCGATTTAATGAGTTATGGAACAACTCTCCTGACGCGGGAAGATGTGATGGAAGGGATAGCAGAAATGGTGCATGAAGTCCAGGTTGAGGCGACTTTCCCCGACGGAACAAAGTTGGTAACAGTGCACGATCCGATCCGTTAAAAAATCAACCACCGATACTCAGAGGAGGAAAAAATGATTCCCGGAGAAATGATTGTTTCAGCAGGCGAAATAGAATTAAATGCCGATCGCCCAACGGTGCGGTTGCTGGTAGGAAATAAAGGCGATCGACCCATCCAAATTGGTTCACACTATCACTTTTATGAGGCAAACGAAGCCTTAGAATTTAATCGAGAACAAGCAAAAGGAATGCGGTTGGATATCCCCGCAGGTACAGCAGTCAGGTTTGAACCAGGAGATGAAAGGGAAGTTCAATTAGTGCCGTTTGTTGGTAGTCGTCAAGTCTACGGCTTTAATGGAAAAGTGAACGGTCATCTGGATGCTGAAGTATGAAGCCAGATGACCGTTCACGATTGTTGATTTGGGAATTTGAAGCTTTTTAACTTAAAAGTCCTACCAGTTTCACAGGGCTATTTCATTCTAGTGTAAGGCCTGATAGAATAACAGATTAATCTCACTGAGGGTTCAGGTCAAAATGTCC
>NZ_JAUPTE010000058.1:0-39544 GCF_036701705.1 Microcoleus sp. w1-18aA5
GGGAAATTGGCCGCATATTCTGATTCAAATTCAGACCACGGGATTATTTTGGCCATTTTTACCCAACGGTTGTCCGCTGACAATTTAGACCCGTTGGCTAGTTCAAAGTCTAAGGCTGGGAGGGGAGCAAGCTCAGCTTTTCTGTACACGATCGCAGGTGGTGATGCAGGGCTTTTGACCTATTCTACCTGTTTATCTTGCACTTTACTATTGAGCGCGCGATCAAATAACCCAGGCCACGTAACACGCGGGCGATATATTCAGCAAGCCCTATAATAGTTAAAATATGCCAATGTCACATATTAGGAAGGATAAAAAATATGACCCTCAATCTTCCTCTGCCCCATTCAATTCAAAATTTTATTAACGAACAAGTGGAATCGGAGGCTACAGTAATGCAGCGGAATACATCTTGCATCTAATTCGCCAAGAACAAGCAAGACTCGCGCGGGTTGAGTCGTTATTTTTGGCTGGTTTGGATAGTGGCAATTCTATAGAGATTACCGATGATTGGTGGGAGCAAAAACGCGCTCAGTTGGTGCAGAAACTTGACCGACAGCAGCAATGAATGTAGCATCTCAGCAGTTGCCTAATTTAACGGCAAAAACCAAGTCAGAAGCCCTAGTGATTATAAGTGATTATAGCAGATAGCGGCTTTGTATTCAAAACTAAAACAGAGGGTGGATATGAAACATTCGAGCATCCTGATGGTAGTTTAATTCATATTAGACCCGCTGGTGAAATTGTCCGAACTGGGCCTAAAATAAAAAACGATCGCGGTAAAAGTTACCGCCGCCTATACGACCAGTTTGGCAATCAGATTCAATTCATGGCAGGTTCAAACACCCACAGTACCGGAGAAAATATAATTATATGACTCTTACAGCCGTGAAGCGTAGCTATCCCGTAGGGAATCGCCCTTTAAAACATTTTTGCATAGAAGACTTGAAAAGTGCCGACCTTGCAGGCATTACTCTAATCCCCCAACCTTTAACCTTGCGCTTAGACTTTACATTCGGAACCGGGATTTATGACACTTCCATCGAATTCTATCAACTCGTTCATCAGGTAATCTCTCAACCAGTCAACTCCGACTCAGAAGAGTCTTGCTTCTGGGTGGGTAACGCAGAATTAAGACAATTGACAGAAGATAAGAGTCAAATTTTATCTACTTTTTCCTATCCTTTTCAAAATCAAGCCGGTTTGGTTGAGACAAGTTCTTCGTCCCTTTTCTACTTTCGACTGGAAGGGGATATTTGTATCGAAGTAGTTTGCGGTAGTTACAAAATTTTTCAAGAATTGGAATCGGCGGTTGAAACCGCGTCTACACCAACGTAAACCTGATGGTGCGTGGGTTGAAGCTGTAGGGTGCGTCGCCCGAAACAATCTCCAAGTAAGAGGCCAATCTCATAGCGACGCACCCTACAAAATACGACATTACTTAATACTCTATCGCGCCCAAAATTGACTTTACATGGCCGCACAGATTCCCATGATGATATAGTAGGTCAATCTCACAGAAAAGTCAACCTCGATCGCCCTTAAATTCTAATATTTCAAAAAGCCCATCAAGCAATTTCCTAATTTATTTGCCATTGCACGATCGCCGATCTCTTCATTCTGGCGTTGCGCGGACTTCGTTTGACAATCGCCGCATCCCTCGCCACATCCCTCGCCCGCCCTTAATCAAGGTTAGTATAGAATTTGCGAGCGATCGATACTACAATGCCCTTAAACGCCGCATCGCTTCTGTCTGAAATGCTACACGAGTTGGAAATAATGACAGATCCGTGGCAAGATTAAGGGAATGTTAAGTTATGCGACGCTTTCGCAAACAAGATTTCCCGCTGAAACTGTCCCCCTAACCCACCTTCCCCATTAGGAACCCACCCATCTATGATTCCCAACCATTCCTTCGCGGCTGACGAGCATTCTAGTAAACCCGACAAGCCCGAGGAAGCTTGTGGCGTTTTCGGTATCTACGCACCGGGTGAAGATGTCGCCAAGTTGACCTACTTCGGTTTGTATGCTTTGCAGCACCGCGGTCAGGAATCAGCAGGAATTGCCACCTTTGAAGGTGAAAAAGTCCACCTGCACAAAGATATGGGACTGGTTTCCCAAGTCTTTAACGAATCGAGTTTAGGTCACTTGCCCGGTAACTTAGCAGTAGGCCACACTCGCTACTCTACTACCGGCTCCTCGCGCGTGGTCAACGCTCAACCTGTTGTCGTCCAAACCCGTTTGGGAAGTCTGGCATTAGCACATAACGGGAATCTTGTCAATACAAAAGAATTGCGCGAAGAATTGCTGTCTCGGAAGTGCGAATTTGTCAGTACGACGGATTCAGAGGCGATCGCAGTGGCGATCGGTTCCGAAGTAGACAAGGGCAAAGACTGGCTGGAAGCAGCGATCAGCGCCTTTGGTATGTGCCAAGGAGCCTTTAGTTTGACCATCGCCACCCCCAAAGGCGTGATGGGAGTCCGCGACCCCCAAGGCGTCCGCCCGTTGGTAATTGGCATCCTCCCCACAACTCCGGTACGATACGTTTTAGCATCGGAAACTTGTGGCTTAGATATTATTGGTGCTGAATTTTTGCGGGACGTAGAACCGGGGGAATTAGTTTGGATTACAGAGGAAGGTATGGCTTCCTTCCACTGGAGTCAGCAACAAAAGCGCAAACTTTGCATCTTTGAAATGATCTATTTTGCTCGACCCGACAGCCAAATGGAAGGTGAAAGTTTATACAGCTACCGACTGCGGATCGGGCGTTTGTTGGCAGCAGAATCTCCGGCTGATGCTGATATAGTTATCGGCGTTCCCGATTCTGGAATCCCGGCGGCGATCGGCTTTTCTCAAGCTTCCGGCATTCCTTACGCCGAAGGATTGATTAAAAATCGCTACGTCGGGCGCACTTTTATTCAACCGACTCAGACAATGCGGGAGTCAGGAATCCGCATGAAACTCAACCCTCTCAAAGATGTCTTGGAAGGAAAGCGAGTAATTATTATCGACGATTCGATCGTGCGCGGTACTACCAGTCGCAAAATTGTGAAAGCCTTGCGGGATGCGGGCGCAACAGCAGTTCACATGAGAATTTCCTCGCCGCCGGTGACTCATCCTTGTTTCTACGGGATCGACACCGACAATCAAGATCAGTTGATTGCGGCTACTAAGTCAGTCGCAGAAATTGGCGCCCAAATTGGGGTAGATTCTTTGGCTTTCTTGAGTTGGGATGGAATGCTGAAGGCGACTAACGAAGACCCAATGAGTTTTTGTTCGGCGTGTTTCACTGGTGATTATCCGATCGACGTTCCAGAAATGGTAAAACGGTCTAAGCTCATATTAGAAAAAGCTGGAACCTAAAAAATCAAAAAGCGAGAAAGCGATCGCCCGTCAATTTCCGCGATTTAGGGATTTTCAAAATTTTCTGGTAAGTCGTTGCCAGAATGTGTGTAGAAATGTTACATTAACTTAGCTGTAGCAATTGTTGCAGAATTGGTGAACTGTAGTGAACAGTCCCTTGGGTAAAACTTGTGTGAAACCCAACCCTCGGATTGGAGATGGGAGATTGAAGATTGAAGATTGGAGATTTGTGCTTGAATCTAAAATCGCCAATCTAAAATCGATGGTTTTTCCCTACACTCTCGTTCACAATTCTTGCTCGAAACGCTGTATGCTACCTGCAGACTGGAGGTAGTTCCTCCAGATGTCCACTCTCAGATTGAAGTCGCATTTCGCACCAACAACGGGCACAGGAGATTTTTTCAGATAATAGGGTCGATCGCACTAATTTTTCCGACACAAGTATTCGACAAGCCAACTTGCTTGAGAATCGCGGACGGGCTATTCATGCGAACTAAAGAACTTTAGAAACCCTTGCAGAGTAAAAATATGGCTCCTTGCAGGTTGAAACTGACCTCACCTGCATAGGGATACAACCCCCCGACTCATGTCGGGGAGAGCCAAAAAATTTAGATATTAGTTTAAGCCCCCAGATTCATCTGTGGAGTAAATCTAAAATCTAAAATCTAAAATCTAAAATCGATTGACTGTTAAAAGAAGGCGGAATGCGGTTTCTCAAGTCAGCTTAAATCGGAAACTTCGTGCAATCAAATACTGTTCTCAATCCCGCGAGCAATCCAGGCTCATCCTCTCGTACAGCAGAGTTACCTTTTACTCTTCAAGATATCAAGGCAGCCATTCCAGCCCACTGTTTTGAGCCCTCGGCATGGAAATCTCTGGCTTATTTCTTTTTAGATATTGGCATCATCGCAGGTTTATATGCGATCGCCTACACCGTCGATTCCTGGCTTTTTTACCCAATCTTTTGGTTGATGCAGGGAACCATGTTTTGGGCATTGTTTGTAGTGGGCCACGACTGCGGACACGGTTCATTTTCTAAGAGCAAATGGCTCAACAACCTGATCGGACACCTCTCCCACGCTCCAATTCTCGTGCCTTTCCACGGTTGGCGGATTAGTCACAGAACCCACCACGCAAATACAGGCAGCTTAGATAACGATGAAAGCTGGTATCCGGTATCGGAGAGCAAATACAATCAAATGCCTTGGTACGAAAAGCTGGGACGCTTTTATTTGATGTTATTTGCCTATCCAATTTATCTATTTCGCCGATCGCCCGATCGAACTGGTTCTCACTTCATGCCCGGTAGCTCGCTTTTCCGTCCGTCCGAAAAATGGGAGGTGTTGACGAGTTCCGCATCCTTGGTACTGATGGTAGGCTTTTTAGGCGCGCTAACCTATCAGTTTGGTTGGCTGTTTTTACTCAAGTTCTACTTAGTTCCCTATGTAGTGTTCGTGATGTGGCTGGATTTGGTAACATTCCTGCACCACACAGAAGCCGATATTCCTTGGTATCGCGGTAAAGATTGGTCTTTCTTGAAAGGTGCATTGTCTACGATCGATCGCGACTACGGAATCATCAATTCCATCCATCACGACATCGGCACCCACGTAGCCCACCACATTTTCTCGACCATGCCGCACTATCACTTGAAGGAAGCAACGGAAGCCATCAAGCCAGTGTTGGGCGATTATTACCGCAAGTCAACTGAGCCAATTTGGAAAAGCTTTATTCGCTCTTACTGGGATTGTCATTTTGTCTCCGATACAGGTTCTGGAGTTTACTACGAATCACCTAACAGTCGGCGCTCTGCTGAAGTTAAGTAGCTTAAATAAACAATAGAATAAGCAAAAACCCGGCTTTTTAAAGAAACCGGGTTTTTCTTTTTTGTGCGTGTTTGATAATAAGATGTTCCACATTTAGCCTGGATATTGGGGGCGGGCATCTTGCCCGCCCCACAAGAAATTTACAGATTACCTTTGATCCCGATCGCCGTAACAATAGTCCACGCATCTACCAACAGCAACAGCAGCGTACATCCCAGTAAAATAAGATACATCCAAGGCTGCGACAAAGGGCGGACATCTCTAGTATCAATACCTGTTTTTGCTTCCACCAAACCGACTAATTTACCAAACCCAGCCACTCGCATTGGCAACAAATAACCTTCACCCGAATGACTCAAAAAATAGTAAACTAAACCTCCTTGACCGGTCGATCGAGGTTTGAGAGCTTTTACCTCAGTCCAAGGTAGCGACCAACCCTTGCGAAACCAACGCGGAAACCAGTTGGGATATGTGACTTCAATCCCCTCCTCGCTCAAAATTACCCTTTCACTGAGCACGCCGTACAGGCCCACAGCGCCGACAAAGATTGCCGCCCAGAGGCCCGCCGGGGGAACCGGTGCTTTTGTTACTTCCGACAAAAACGGCAAGGGAATTGTCAGGGCTGTGTACAAGCTCAACAGCGTGATTCTAATCAGGGGAGAAAGCCGGAATACCGCCGGCTCAAATACTGGGGCCGAAGATGGGGAAGAAGCAAGAGGTTGTGCTGACATGGCTGAAATTCGAGAAGCTGTTTAAGGATATTTTTGCACAGTTGCCGAACCCGCCAACCAAACTCAGGGAAATAGGAAAAACCGGACAATATTTGCCGTCGGGAGTTTTGATCTAAAATTCATTTCACAAACTTTGATTCTTAAGTGTTGAGTTTTTAAGGCTTTGTTGAAGTTGGAATTTTGAGCGCGGAGTTATCAATTCACTGACAATTTATAACTCAAAACTCACAACTTCAATTAATCAACGGCCGTTAGTGCCGGTACAGTCAGAGGTTCTGAGATTTCTCGGGATTTGGGGCGGCCAGTCATTGCTGCTCGATCGCCCTGAACTGCCTCTCGCGATCTGCTAGGATTGACGTTGGAATAGGGGCCTTCGTTAATCTGCAAGCGATCGCAAGGAATTTTATCCGACAAAATTGCACTGGCCATCATCCCGGTGTGAATTTCCAATGCTGCAGCGGGCATCGCTTCAAACACTAAGCGCTGTCCGGGAAACACCACTCGTTCAAAGTACCAGTTAGGAATGTTGGCGATGCGAGCAATCTGAATCTGACTGGTGGCGTTAACGTAGCAGCACAGAATCTTGCTGTCGGTGTCTGAGGGTACGGGGTCAAGAATTTGAGCCATAACTGCTGAGGGAGCCTTGCCTAAAAGTTTTAGTTATCTTCTCAGGCTAACACTAGGTGATCCCGCCTACTGTAAAGCCGACTACCAACTCCCTAATACATGAGAGACCGATCGAACTTAAATTAAAATCTAACCGGATAAATATCGGATTTTTGACTCCCCGCTGGGATTTTCATTCAAAATACGCTGTATTGACTTAAAAATTAGCTTTTTTCTGCTGCTCTCGCCGATCGACACCAACAAGCTCGGCCTTGAACCCAATAGAAAAATTTAAGAATATTTAATGTCAAATTGCGAAAATTAGACATATTGTAAAGTTATATTAAAAGAATATTAACATAGCTGAAAAAGTTCCACTTTAGGATATGGCAATCATGGAAAACCGAGAAAACCGAGTCCTGTACGTTCGCCTCCCCTGCAATCCTATTTTCCCGATCGGAGTTGTGTATCTTTCGGATCACGTACACAAGCTGTTTCCCGATGTCGAACAGCGCATTTTCGATTTAGGTGCCGTACCCCCCCTGGATTTCGCTAAAGCTTTGGATGCCAGCATAGACGAGTTTAAGCCGACGCTGCTGGTTTTCTCTTGGCGGGACATTCAAATTTATGCGCCCGTGGGCGGCAGGGGCGGCAATCCGTTGCAAAATGCCTTCGAGTTTTACTACGCCAAAAATCCGCTGATCAAGTTCCGGGGAGCCCTCGGAGGACTGCGTTTAGCCACGTCTTACTACACCGAACTCTGGCGCAATTTGGGACTGATTAAGCGCGGATTGAAGCGGGCCCGGAAATACCGCCCCGAAGCTCGTGCAGTGGTCGGAGGCGGTGCTGTGAGCGTGTTTTACGAACAGTTGGGCCGCAGTTTGCCGGCGGGGACTGTGGTTTCGGTGGGGGAAGGCGAAGCTTTGCTGGAGAAGTTGATTAAAGGCGAAGATTTGGCCGAGGAAAGGTGTTATGTCGTGGGAGAAACTGTGCCGCGCGCGAAGCTAATTCACGAAAAGCCAGCCAACATTGAGAAAACTGCCTGCGATTACAATTACATCGAAACGATTTGGCCCGAGTTTTCCTATTATCTACAAGATATGGACTTCTACGTCGGAGTCCAAACCAAGCGCGGCTGTCCTCATAATTGCTGTTACTGCATTTATACCGTGATTGAAGGGAAACAAGTGCGGATCAATCCGGCGGATGAGGTGGTGGCGGAGATTCGGCAATTGTACGATCGAGGTATCCGCAATTTCTGGTTTACCGACGCTCAATTTATCCCAGCACGCAAATTCATCGATGATGCGATCGAATTATTGCAAAAAATCATCGCCGCCGGCATGACTGACATACACTGGGCCGCTTACATCCGTGCGGACAATCTCACACCCGAGTTGTGCGATTTGATGGTAAAAACGGGGATGAATTACTTTGAAATCGGCATCACCAGCGGTTCCCAGGAACTGGTTCGGAAAATGCGGATGGGCTACAACTTGCGAGTAGTTTTGGAAAATTGTCGCGATTTAAAAGCAGCCGGTTACAACGATGTGGTTTCCGTTAATTACTCATTTAACGTCATTGACGAAACCTTTGAAACCATCCGGCAAACTATTGCTTATCACCGAGAATTAGAGCGAATTTTCGGAGTAGATAAAGTAGAACCAGCTATTTTCTTTATCGGGTTGCAGCCGCACACAATTTTGGAGGAATACGCCTTTAAAAAGGAGATTCTGCAACCTGGTTACGATCCGATGAGTTTGATGCCTTGGACAGCGCGCAAGTTGCTGTGGAATCCCGAACCTTTGGGTTCGTTTTTTGGACAAATTTGTTTAGAAGCTTGGCAGCGGAATTCCAATGATTTCGGCCGCGAAGTGATGGCTATTTTGGAGGAAAAACTCGGCTGTGCGGATTTGGAAGAGGCCTTAACCGCGCCTGTGGAAATCAAAGACAAACAGTTGGCAGCAGTTAATTAATTAATTACCAGGTTCGCAGTCAGAACGACGGTTATTTTAAAAATGGGAAATGGGAGGAAAAATGTATCTTCTGTTTCCCTTTTTATTATTCACTAAATAGCTAACCGCAAATAAACATTACCCTGTAACTGAGTCAGTTCGCGAGCGCCTGGGCGTCTAGAAACCTGGTTTCTAGGAAAATCAAAGGTTTAGTAACGAGAAATATATGAAGAAACCCGGTTTCTCAAATCAGCGTGAACAAGTCATAAAACCTTAAAAATGTCCTAAATGCAAGAGATTGCTTTCCTGCGATCGCATTGACATACTTATGTATTTTTACTGGTGTAGCGTGCACAGTTCGCACCTTACTTAAACCGACCCTGTACCGTGTCCCCTGCACATCTCACCTTTGACATTAAATATTATTAATATCCAGCAAGGATCGCTTAAGATGTAATTATATAGTTAAAACCAGGAGTGACAAGATGTTTTATAAAGAGAGAGTTAAGGGCATTAAAGGAGTAGTTCTAGTTATGGCAGGCATTAGTGCGATCTGCTTTTTGACTGCCTCAGCAGAAGCAACTGCACTAAATCAACCGATTGACAAAGTTCGGGCGATCGCACCCAACACTTTGGGCAATAATCAACCGCTGCAAATTGCTCAAGTTGAGGGATGTCCGAGAGCGGAAATGGTGCAATTTTTCGCAACGCCCAACTTTTCTATATACATTTGCAAAACCCAGGAAGGCGATATTTTTTACCGAGGCCTCAGTAAAATAAATGGCACCCAAATCAATGTAATGCAAGTAACTACAGGTGACGACGGAACTTATGAAGCGACTAACGGCAATATTATCTATTCGATTAACCCCCAACGCCTGCAAGTCCGCCAGAATGGTAAGGTAATCTTGACCGAAGCTGTCATCAAGTAACACTAACTGTTAGTTAATGATAAATTAACTAAATTTAGGGTGTATTTTATTTAAGTTAAAAATTCAAGAGCCTCAAAAACATATTGATTCCTAAATAATCAAATAGAATCAGTGGTAATGCTTATAAAATTGACTAACTTTTGTTTAAATACCTCTGAATTAGGACGATCGCCACAATATCGTCCACCGGTCTCGGCGGCGTCCGCATCCCCTGGGGAATCAAGCGAGAAAATCCCGTCGGAGGGTACATTTCCCAGTAGCGTTCCTTGGCTTCCAAACTGCTGAACCTCTCGTCAACCTGAACAATTTTGATCGCAGGCGACAAACTCTGCGTTAGTTTTTGTTTCCAACTCTTAGAAGTCGTTTGATCTCCGATTACCAATAACTCAATCGAAAACTGTTCGCACAAAGATTGAATAGTAGATATCGCTGCTTCGGACTGCACAACTTGATGGTAGCAGACCTTCTTATCTCTACCCATTACAGCTATGCCACATTTGTCTTTACCTGGATCGAAACCTAAAATCATAGCCAGTTACCTATTATTAATTACCAAGTTTATTTTTTAATTTTCAAGTCTCCGGGGCCTTGTTTTTGTTGTCCGGTGCGGAACACAACGGCTCCGTTTTCAAGAGCAACTAAATCTATTTTAAGCGGGCCGGCGATGTAAGTGACATCGGCTGCGATCGCCTGAACGTCCAGCGGTTTCTCGTACTGCTGCAATCGCTCGATAAAACCAGCTAAAGTTTCAATCTGACTGTCGGCCACTTGAACTCTACCGCCGACAACACCGATCAGGCGAGCGCGAAATTGACAAGCTTCTATCAATTGCAGCAACTGCTGCCGCACCTGTTCGTCGGTCAAAGTCACGGGATCGACAGCAACCCCTGCAATCACATCTCCAGCGCGGAAAACAACTCGATTGATTTCTGCTTCTGCAAATACCTTAATTACCTTTTCTTCCCGCAGGTAATTAGCGCCGGCGACAATCCGCACCACGTAATCTTGACCGTCTTTAATCTGACTAATTAGTTGATCGATTTCTGCTTTAGTAATTTGAATAACCTGGTCTCTAACCTTCCTATTTTCCGGCTGCATGAGTCCGACGGTGGTTTTATTTGCTTCTTGCAAGAGTCGATCGATCGCGCGACTCGCCATACCAGGCTCAATAATACGAACGACGCCAGCAGCTAAAATTTGACCGCGCCTGATGGCAACTGTACCCTCGCGGATTGCCTGAAAATCGCGTTCCAAAACTTGCACTTGCTGCTGCAATAAAGTTTGTTGCTGTTCGAGTTGAGATTGTTGCTGTGCCAAGGTTTCTAGGAGTGCTTCCCTCTCGGCAATTACTTTGTCGCGCTCGACAATAGTTCGATCGCGCTCGGCCAGATTTTGCACCCGCTGAGCAATTTCCTTGTCTCGCTGGGCAATTAATTCGTTGCGATCGACAATTTCTGCGTCTCGCCTGGCAATTTCTCTCTCTCGCTTGGCAATTTCTTGATCGCGCTGGGCAATTTGAGTTTTTACCTGCTCGATTAACTGTTGGCGTTCCTCCTGCAGTTGGGCGATTTCCGCTCCTAAAGTCGTTTTTTGACCAGAAACTGTTTTCAATTGGTTCTCGGTGCGATCGAGCTGAGCTTGTGTAGTCGATCGGATCGTTTCAACCAGTTTCAACTGTTCTTCGGTGCGGGATTTAGCCGCTTCCACACTGCTGAGCTGTTCTTCTGTCTTAGATTTAGCCGCTTCTACCTGACTTAACTGCTCTTCAGTTTTAGACTTGGCTGCTTGCACGCTGTTGAGCTGGGCCCGCAGCGAGTTTAATTTTGTTTGCGTCCGAGCTTGCTCAGCATTAGCTGCTTGGAGGGATTGATTAATTTGCTCTAAATTGGCTCTAGCTTGCGCTTGAGCTGCCCTGGCTTGAGCTAATTCAGTTTCAACTCGATTTTTTTCTTGAGTGGCTTGGTTGATTTCTCGGCGGGCGTTGTTGAGCCTTTTTTGAATCTCGTCTATTCTAAAAACTCCCGTTCGCAGCGGCTTGCTAGTAGCAAACAAAATGCCCAGAGTAATTGCTGACAGGATGCTGCCGGCCATCACTGTCACAACAACAGCAGTATCGCGGGGGCGAAGTTTGAATAAGCTCAACCTTGCCTTGCCGACTTTCGTCCCAAGGCGATCGCTGACAGTGGCGATCACACCCCCCAACACTAAAATTACAAATACCAGGATGTATCCAGCAGTCATTCCGATTTTAGATTTTGGATTTTGGATTTTGGATTGAATCTAAAATCCAAAATCCAAAATCCTATACTTTCTCGGCATCAAGTGAATTGCTGGCTTAGGGCCACCGGGTTGTGGACTGTGATCTTTTTCTTGTGGATCGAGATCATGGTTTCTTGTCTGAGATCGCCCAGTAAACGAGTCACAGTTACCCGTGTCGAGCCGATCGCTTCGGCGATCGCCTGGTGGGACAGCTTCAAATCTATCGTAATCCCCTCTGTACCGGGCACGCCAAAATCCCGGCACAGAATCAGCAAAAAGCTGACGAGTCTCGAACCCATATCTCGGTGGGCCAGTGTTTCAATCATCATCTCGGTTTGCAAAATCCGAGACGACAGTCCCCGCAGCATCACCATCGACAATTCCGGGTCTTCCTTGAGCGCTTTCTCGACTTGTTCGATCGGCAGCGAGATCAATTCCACCGGCGTAAAGGCTACCGCGTGGTAAAACCTGTCCGATCGGTGTCCCGTAATCAAAGACAGCACCCCAAATACGCTATTTTCGCGCAGGAGGGCGACTGTAATTTCTTCCCCTGCTTCGTAGACCCTGGAGAGCTTCACAGCACCTCTAATGAGAACGTAGACGCGCTCAGCCGGGTCTCCAGGGAAAAAAATTGTCTTGCCCCGTTCAAAGGTTTCCACAATGGGTGGAAACGCCCCGCCGCTGATTTGGCGGAACACGGCTGCTAGCGGTCTATCATGCGTCACGACTAGATCCTTTGTACTAATCAATACTTTATAACTTGCCGATTAACCTTATTGAGTAAATATACTGCCCAACCTCCAATATCTAGGGATTCTGTTACTTCCATCTAATGTTAAGGTAAACACGCACTGTATGATTAAATCTAGCCCTTCTCTTAACTTTTTCAATTCCGCCCCCATGTAGCTCCACAGCAAAATTAATATCAATTGTGTCTCAATTGTGTCTCAATTGTGTCTGAATCAGTTAAATCTGAATCAGTTGTGTCTAAACTGGCGGGGTTGTCAGATATAGCCAATGAGAACGGTGCAAGTTGCTTTTAGATAAACTACAGATGATAGATTTGACCGGAAAAAATGCTCTTGTTACGGGCATTGCCAACAATCGCTCGATCGCCTGGGGCATCGCTCAGCAGCTCCACAAAGCTGGGGCCAACCTCGGCATAACTTATTTGAAGGACGAGAAAGGCAAGCACGAGCGTAAAGTCGCTGAACTGGTGGAACCGCTCAATCCCAGTCTGTATTTGCCCTGCAATGTCCAAGACGAGAGCGAAATTGAGTCTACTTTTCAAACCATCGCCGACAAGTGGGGCAAGTTAGATGTCCTGATCCACTGTCTGGCTTTTGCCGGCAAGGACGAACTTTCGGGAGACTTCACCAACACTTCGCGCCAAGGTTTCTCCAATGCTTTGGATATTAGCGCTTATTCGCTGGTGCGGCTTTGTGCTGCTGCTAAACCGCTAATGGCCGAGGGTGGCAGTATTGTGACGCTGACTTACTTGGGCGGCGTCCGGGTAGTTCCTAATTATAATGTGATGGGAATTGCTAAGGCGGCTTTGGAAATGAATGTTCGCTATCTGGCTGCTGAACTGGGCCCGTTAAATATTCGGGTAAATGCAATTTCTTCTGGCCCGATTCGGACTCTGGCTTCGTCAGCAGTTGGCGGTATTCTGGACATGATCCACCACGTTGAGGAAGTGGCCCCGTTGCGGCGGACGGTGACTCAGCAGGAAGTGGGAAATGCTGCGGCTTTTCTGTGCAGCAATCTCGCTAGCGGGATTACGGGTCAAGTTTTGTATGTCGATGCCGGTTACGAAATCATGGGAATGTAACAGCTTGCAAACAGTTGACAGTTGACAGTTGACAGTTGACAGTGAAGCGTGAGGTTTTTTGACAGTTGATAGTTGACCCTTCGACAACGCTTGCGGGCGACGCAGCGAGGTTTTTAGACTCTCGAAAAAACTGTCCCCTGTTCGATTTCAACTGTCTGCTGGAAAAGTGCTAATCCCAAATTACTAATTAATTACTAATGAATGACCAATTGCGAATTATGGAGATAATCGATCGCCCTTCTCTACCTCCTACAAATTCAGTTCAACCAGCTAGGGCCGCCCTGGTGAAACGCACGACACTGGAAACGGATGTCACGGCCAGTCTCAATCTCGACGGTGTGGGAACCTGCAAAGCGTCTACGGGGATTCCGTTTTTAGACCATATGTTGCACCAGATTGCTTCTCACGGATTGATCGATTTGGATGTGCAGGCGATCGGGGATTTGGAGATTGACGACCACCACACAAACGAAGATGTGGGAATTACCTTGGGCCAAGCCCTAGCAAAAGCTGTCGGGGATCGATCGGGCATTTCTCGCTTCGGGCATTTCATCGCACCTTTGGATGAAGCTTTAATTGAAGTAGTGCTAGACTTTTCGGGACGGCCTCACTTAAGTTACAGCTTGGAAATTCCCAACCAGCGGATCGGCACTTACGATACTGAATTAGTGAAAGAGTTTTTTTCGGCGGTGGTGAACCACACTCAAATGACACTGCACATTCGACAGTTGCAGGGCGGAAATTCTCATCACATTGTGGAAGCGGCGTTTAAGGCATTTGCGCGAGCTCTGCGGATGGCGGTAGAAATTGATCCCCGGCGCGCCAGTCGGATTCCGAGTTCTAAAGGAGTTTTGTAGTATGGGGTTTGTAGTAGCGTTTGGGCGCTACTACGAACCTGTCATACCATGTCCAGTTAAATAGTTAGAATACTTTGCTGATGAGTTGGCAAAGAAAAAACTGAAGTCCTTACTACAAACAGGTCGATCGAGACTTGTATTAACCACCCGCCCTCAATCTATCCAAACTTCGTCAAGAATCGGAAAGCATCGAGTACATGACTCGCACAAACGTAAGGCGAAGTATTGTAAAAAGCTTGCCAAGCCGCCGCTTTATCTTCGTCGTATTTATCGGCTCTTTCCGGGTGTTTTCCTTGCCAATTAAGCCGCACTGCGTGACCGACTAATACATCTAAAACGATGTATTCTTCTACTTGCAATTCCGGGTTGCGCTGGGCGATCGCAGCCAACTCCATCAGCGCCTCAATATTGACTTGCCGGTATTCTGGCGCCACAATTTTATTCAGCAAATGCTCGATTTGTAGCGCAAAATTTTTTTCCCCCGGCGTCATTTCCGATAAAATGATATGGCTATCTAACCGATTGCGCCGCTCTAATTTGTCGCCAATTATCAAGCCTTTGCAGTGCCGCAGCAGTCCCCAAACACTCGGATAAAAATCCTTCGGTACGCGATTGACAGTAC
The DNA here is from genome assembly GCF_036701705.1 of Microcoleus sp. w1-18aA5. Classification (NCBI taxonomy): domain Bacteria; kingdom Bacillati; phylum Cyanobacteriota; class Cyanophyceae; order Oscillatoriales; family Microcoleaceae; genus Microcoleus; species Microcoleus sp. w1-18aA5. The sequence continues at coordinate 14,983 of NZ_JAUPTE010000058.1, forward strand.
CTTCCATTTGCCGCTTCCGACGCCATCCTCCCCCAGGCATTGTTGGTTCTTCGGAAACTGGCGCTACTACCCATTCAATATCTTTTTCCGGCTGTTTGACGCGCAGGGATTCTTGCTGTTTGAGGATTTCATTCATTTCCTCGTATTCCGTCAACACTTGGCGCAGGCGATTTTTGATTTCAAAGGGACTTAGCTGCATTAAATGTTCGTAAGCTTCATTTTGCGTAACTCCCAATTCGCGGGCAAACTCGCTAGTCAGCAGCAAAATAAAGTAGCTAACTCTTAACGTCAGCAGGCCTTTAAATAACTGCGGTTCGGCTTTAATTAGCAGGCCGAGGTAGATGAGAACTTCTTGAGTTAGAACTCGATCGCGAATGTCTTCTCCGCAGAATTGGCGAATTTTGTCCATCACTTCCGTGTAAGAGCCCGGCCGTGAAATTATCGAATCTTCGCTGTAGGCTTTCCCCACAGCAATCTGTTTTTGTCGAACCAAAATGTCTGTCACCGCATCGGATAAGCTGATATCAACTTTGTCCAGCAAACCTGCGGCATGGCGGATGACTGCCCATTGGATTTTTGATTGCGAACTTTCTCCAGCTTTTATATAAACTTCGTTGAGCAAATCCACAACTTTAACTGTTTCTTCCGCCCCTCCAAATCCCGTATCAAAATTTAATCCTTTGAGGCGAACTAAGGTGTGCAGTAACTCAATTTGTTCGTACAAATTTTCTGAATCGCGCAGGCTAGTTAGCAAGAATTGAGTATTAGTTTCGCACTCTAATTTAAATTCTTGCGTGTGACCCAAAGGCCAAGTTTTTTCGGTATTGTAAGTTAGATAGCTGCGCGTTTCTAGTGCACCTGTCACCGGAGATTCGGTAAATTCAAAATCGTGCATGAAATCAATTCTTTCCGTGCCAGCGGTCAGCATTAACTGCTTAAGATTTCCGAGTTTAACTGGCGTGTTGTTACAGTGTCCATCCCGGAATTCCTTCATTAATTCTAACAACGCTTCCCGCCCGGTTTCCAGCATCGTGTGAGTCAGCATCAGCGTTACCGTAGGGCGTCCCAACTGATACCAGTGGCGGTGAATGTGAGCTATTTCGCTCTTGATTTGAGCTACTAAAAAATGGTAATCTAAAGTTAAGTAAAACTCTTGTCTGTTCAAAAACGAGGGGAGAAATACGATCGCCTCTTCGCGAATTTTAAACACCCGAGAAGTTGTTAAACTCCGCAGACGGCGCACGGGGCGGCCAGTTAAGCCTAATTGGTCGTTACGTCCAATTTGCGTGTAAATAGCTGATAATTCTTTAGTCTGGCGGACTTGAATTGGTTCTACCTGTTTTGGGGTTTGTGCCGCAATGCCGTTAGCGGCTAATTCTGCTTGCAAATCTTCGTCTTCAGCTAACAGTGCAATTTGCACTAAAGGTTCTCTGTGTTGGTCCACTGATAGGTGCCTTCCCAGCGGGTCGATGTCGCCAACTGCGATTAATCCTTCGTTCAGCAATTGACCGAGAAAGTACAAACTTTGCGCCCAAACCAGGGGAATATTTTCATTCGGTAAGCGCTGCTGGCTGCTGGGATTTAGCTTTTCTGCTTCTATATTTTCGGCGGGGACGTAATACAATTCGGGTAGTAGCGGCAAACCAGAGCGATCGACTGCTAGAGATTCCAAACGCTGCTGGTACTCCTGCACTTGGGCTTGATTTCCCTGAAATATGCCGTCCAACAATAAATAAGTGAAAAATAGTGGCCACTCGCATTCAATGTGCTCGAACTGCCTTAATTCTGTGGGTTCGTAGTGCAGGCGATCGGCATCTTCTAAAACTGTTTGGTGTCCGTCCCGCAGAAACCGCTTGCAGCCGTATTTTCCTTGCAATTTGTCAATAATCTTATTTCGAGTCCGTTCTATTAATTCTCGATCTTCCACAGCAAAAGCCGGAAAACTAATCACACTCAATAAAGCGGCATCTACTTCTTTTGAACTAGATTCGCGAGGCAAAAGCGATTCCAGAGTTATGCGACTTCTGGCAATTTCGTCTGGCAAAACGTGAATAACTGACGCTTGAGAGCCTTTAATTCCAAACAAATCCAACCCATTTATTGCTTCTAGGGCTGCTTTGGCCATGCCAACTGAACTGGCGTTCAATTCTGCATTGCCGCGATTGATTTTATGGCCTCTTTCCCAAATTCCGTAATCCGGCGTGCGGTAGGCTCTACCGATGTAGTAAACTAAATTTTGCACGAAATTGACTTCATCAATTGTAAAAATTACGTGCAGCCCGGAAGCCGTCATTTGAGCAAGAATTAATAAGAATATAGATGTAGCGTCTACCTGTAAATGTCCCCACTTGTCATCGCCGACAACAATCCCTCCAGTTTGAGTATTGTATTTAGCGTGCAACGCATCTAGCGGCGACTGAGTATTTTTAAAACGTTCTACTTTGCTCGATTGCTGCATCATCGCAAACAGCAAGCCTCGCATTAGTTTGACTGTGCTTTGTTCGAGTTCAAATGTTCTGCCCTGATCGCCATCAATTTTGCGATAAGCTAAACCCAAACCCCAAACCGCGAGAATGCTGTACACGTTGTCCCGCACCCAGGCATCGGTGTAGTCGCCGTGGGCGTTAACGGCGGTACTCGCCGGCAGCAAACCAGTAATTGGATTTTGGCGCTTGAGGATGATGTTTTTGATTTGCTGGTAGTAATAATCTAACCTGGTTTGCCGCTGGGTTTTTGCGATCGCCATTTCGTTTTCCTGCTTTTTCCTGATGCGAGTAGATTTGCGGTGAATAGACTTTTAAATATATCAGAGATTAGATCATTTCTCAAGTTATCCAAACAGAAGAAGGTAATTGCCATGTCTACCCAAAACCACAATAACAACAGCGTTCCTTTCGTAAAAGTTGTCTACTCTACAGTGAAAATTAATGGTAAAATTGAGCTAGTACCGATGGAATGGTACGCCGACGGGTCTGTCAAAAAAATCGAACACTAATGCTCGATCGCACTTGGCTGGCAAACTCTAATGAACTTGCGCGAGCTCTCGCTTACAAAAAAACCGGTTTCTGGGCCACTGAACGATGACTTAACAAACTCTTGGTGGCACAAACCGGGTTTTTTGCGACCAAAACAGCTCTAGCGTCGATCGCCAATCTCAGCTAATTTAAATAACTAGGTGTGTAGGAATATCAAAGAAAAAATATGGATGTATCGCGCCCGCAATTTTCAGTGCTGGGACTACCAGTTCACATATTAGATGATTATGCAGGTTGGCTGATGCAGCGCCTGTATCAAGGGTTAGGAAGTCACGTCGTGACGCTGAATGCTGAAATGGCGATGCAAGCCGAGCAAAATCAGGCTTTAGCGGATGTAATCCGCAAAGCGGAACTGGTGATTCCCGACGGTTCGGGAGTGGTGTTGTACTTGCGGCTGCGTGGCAAACCGGCACAGCGCTATCCGGGGATTGAATTAGCAGAATCGCTGCTGCAACAAGCCGGAAAATTGCCTGATTCGGAACCACTATTTTTCTTTGGAGGTTCCCCAGGAGTGGCGGCAGCAGCGGCCAAAACTTGGCAGCAAAAAGTTAACGGATTGTCAATTGTTTCTCAACACGGTTATCTTTCCGCAGATGAAGAGAAAGACTTCCGTGCAAGCCTCAAACAAATGCAGCCAAAAGTGATTTTTGTAGGCTTGGGAGTGCCACGCCAAGAATTTTGGATTGCCGAACACCGACACCTTTGTCCTGATTCGATTTGGGTGGGAGTTGGCGGCAGTTTCGATATTTGGGCGGGAACAAAAACCCGCGCGCCGGCTTGGTTTTGCGACAATCATTTAGAATGGCTGTATCGGCTTTATCAAGAACCTTGGCGGTGGCGCAGGATGTTAGCTTTGCCACAATTTGCCTTGAAAGCTTTGGGAGATTTTCGAGGGTAAGTTAATAGCATCAATCTTCTGTCTGATTCACAATCCTCTCGATCCCCCCTAACCCCCCTTAACAAGGGGGGGACAAGAATGTCGTCAAAATTTTCCTTATTAAGGGGGATTCGAGGGGCTCTAGACTCGACTACAAGCGACATAAATCCTGTTATTTCTTGAGTCCGCGCAGGCGGACTTTGTTTGTATAGTAGTAGCGGTTTCAACCGCCGATTCTAATCTATTGCCATTAGACAATGTAAGGAGAATCGATCGCCTTTGCCCGATTAGTTGCCACCAAAGTCTGGTAAATCAAAGCTGAAATCTCAGCGCGGGTAATATCCCGCTGCGGCGAAAGCCAATCGCGGGAAGGATAATTAACCACAATCTTCAAAGCAGTTGCTGTGGCGATCGCACTCAAAGCATAATTAGGAATTTGAGAACGATCTATATAAACTTTCAAAGAATCAGGATTGCCGCCCTTAAGTTCCAAACCGTTAACCAAAGACACGATCGCGTCAGCCTTAGTTAAATTCTGATTCGGGCCAAACTTCAACCCCGGAAACCCCGCCAAAAACCCCCCCCGATTTGCCCGTTCGATCGCACTTCTCGCCCAAAAAGTAGCAGAAACATCAATAAAATTTGTAGCCGGCACCCTCGGAATCGGACTAAACGCACTCACCAACAGCGCCGCATATTGAGCACGGTTTAAACTGTCATCAGGCCGAAAAGAACCGTCAGGAAAACCGCTAATTATATTCGCCGCAGCCAAAGCTTCAATAAACTTCTGTGCCCAATGTCCAGAAATATCGCTGAACACCGCACCCCCGATATTCGGATTGCCGCCGCCCTTTCTCACCGCAGCTTGCACAGCTTTAAAAGCATTCACTTTCCCGTAACCAAACCAATCGCTGCGGCCGTTGTTAGGATCGTAATTTCCCATGCGATTGCCCAACTGGGGATCGGGATCGAGATCGACAATTTTCTCAGCAGTTTGTTCGAGAATTCCCCGTACTTCCCGCGCCGTCAAACGGGGGTTAGCCGAAAGTATCAACCCTGCAACCCCAGCGACTACTGGAGTGGCGCTGGAAGTACCGCCAAAAGTATCAGTATAGTCCCCCCAGTCGTAGCCCCGATCGCCCACTCGATCGGCAGTAAACACCCCCAAACCGGGCAAATACTGCGTCACCTCCGGCGGCGTGCCGATATATCCGGTTTCGGGCAACCAAGTTCCCGGCGGCGCGTTGTTGCTGGGGGCGCAAACCGAGATGCTGGTGCCCCAATTGCTGTAAGCTGCTTTTTTGTTGAGGGAAGTGGAAGCGCTGACGGCAATTACGTCTGGGTGAACGGCAAATCCTGCCAGCCATCTAGTTTGACCGCCCACAACGTTGTTGGGCCAGCCTTTCTCGTTAATTGTGCCGTTAACTGGGCGGTTGGCATTGCCCGCCGCGAACAGAATAACGCAGCCTCTGCCGCCCCGCCCTTGGGTTGCCGCTTTGGTGATAACGGCACTCTGTCGCAGGGAAAGGGGATAATAAATTGCTGAAGGCCCCCAACTGCAAGAAATGACGGCGGCACCTTTTTCGATCGCCCAATTAAATATTTTTTCGACAGAATTGTCATCGAGAAAACCCGTGGTACGGATGGGCATCAGGGCGCATCCGGGGGCGACGCCGACAATGCCTTTGCCGTTTTCTTCAGCAACGGCGACGCCGGCACAACTTGTGCCGTGGTTGTCTGAGTCGGCGACTGGCATCGGGGAAGTGTCGCCGTCTTTGAAATCGATGGGTGAGACGATTTTGCCTTGGCCTTGAAAATCTGGGTGGGTGATGTCAACTGAATCGTCGGCGATCGCAATTACGATTGATCGAACTCCGCGAGTCATGTTCCAAGCTGGTTCTGCATAAATTTGAGCACCGCCGACAACTTCGTTGCCGCCTTTGTTATTGAGATACCACTGTTTGGGATAAAGCGGATCGCGGGGCGTGTAATGCTGCTGCGTCTCTACTACAATGTTGGGTTCGGCTACGAGAACTTCTGGATATCTTGTCAGGCGGTTGGCAATTTTGACCGGGTTTTCTGTTGCTTGTTTGGTGACTTCGCAGACGAATGTGTTGGGAATTCCTTCTACTGGCCGGACTATTTTTAAAGCTGCTGCATTGGCGATCGTCTTTCGCGATTGTTCGTCTACTTGTTCGCTAAATTGAATCGTAATTTGGTCGGTTAAATAAAAGAATGTACTGGGATTGTTCGCGGGGCAATAGACGTGGCTGGCAAAAGCTACGGCATCGCTGGCGCGGGCTGTTTGCATTGCTGCTTCTAGGCGATCGGGCGCAACGAGATATTCTTCGAGATTGCTTTGGCCGACGCGACGGTTGAGTTTTGCCCCAGTTGTTGCAGCCCAATCATTTGAGGCTGATGCTGTTGATGAGGGGCGGACTGTAAAGCGATCGTCCGCTTTTGACAGCAGCAATTCATCGCCGCCGCGCTGCAAAATCACTGCCAGACTTTCATCTGGAACTCCAATCCCTTGATAGTTTTGGAGAGTCTCGGAGGTGGGTTTGCTTGGTTGTACCATCAGAAATGTTCCTGTTTGATTTTGATGTAGATTTATCACACATATTTATAAGCTGTCAGGGAGGTTTTTGCTATGAGGGGTTTGAAGCTGTAACTAACAGCGGTAGTTTTTCCATCAGTCCGCGTCGTCGGACTTAGTTTGTGCGATCGCGTTGCTAGCGGTTTCAACCGCCGAGTCTTTTTCTATATCAGCGAGTTTTTCAGATAAACACGCTCAAATAAACACGCTAGGATTAACATTAAAAAATTCTCCCAGCGTCTTAGCTTGCGCCTTGCTAATCGCCCGTTTCCCATTAACCACCTCAGAGACTACTCCTTTGGAACCAATCACGCCCACTAAATCGGCTTGTTTGAGTTCGCGAACTTCCATGAAATGCAATAGAACATCCTGTGGAGTCACTTCTGGATCTGGGTAATATTTTGATTCGTATTCTTCGATCAACAGCCCCCAGAGACTCAGTAAAGTTTCTTTTTCTACTGTTAATTCTTCCTTAGACATCAGAAAATCGACTTCTGCGAGGGCAAGATCATTATCTTCTTCGTTCAGGATTGGCTTAGGCTGCGATTTCGCCAGCAGTTGACCGTAAGCTGTTCTTTCAATTGCGACATTCATGGTTCGTTCTATTGTTGAATTAGATCGGGACTTACCCATCAAAACCTAAGAAACCGGGTTTTCCACCATTTTTAAAGCCTCAAAGCCAGTATTTAGGTAAAAAAAACCGGTTTCTGCGTCCAGGACTAGATTGCCGGGATCTGTCCAATCCCCCGCGATTTCCTTGTTCAACCCAAAATCTAAAATCCAAAATCTAAAATCCAAAATCGATCGCACCCTTTGACATTTCAACAAATTTGGTTTACACTTAGCCGGTTGCGATCGCCAATGGTAAGATCGGCTCAAGCTAAATATTTTTTTAAAGCGCACAGGCGCAAAGTAATTTCATGGTATACTCTGGAACTGTTTGCTGGCTTCGCTCCACTGCCCGGATTACGATCGGGGCGATCGCAGCTTTTACCTTATTGCAACCGCTCCAAGTCCAAGCACAACAACCTTCTGGGCCAGAGAACCAACAGCAAATCGAGCCCGCCGACGACCCCACAGACCCCAACAATCTTCGCCCTCTGACGCAAGACAGCAGTCTGCTGAGCGTACCAGGAGGCCAGCGTTTGATGACAGAAGCCAGCAGTGCTATTTCCTCTCAGAATTACGCACTGGCTACTCAAAAACTCCAAGAATCCCGCCAAATTTTCAATCAACTGTCCAACTTCTACCAACAACTGGGTAGCAGTTTTGCCGGAATTGACATCCGCTTGGCCGAAAGCCACCGCACCAAAGCTGTAGAAACAGCCCAAATGCGCGACGAAGCTACCTATCGGCTGGCGTTGGTACACCGGGCACAAAATAAGCCCGAACTGGCTGTGCCCCTGCTGATTCAGATTATTCGATCGCAGCAGCCAACTCGCGACTTGGGCAAGAAAGCTTACCAGCAGTTACTGGAATTGGGTTTTGTGGATTCGCCCTTTCCCCGGCCTGCCAGCAGTCAACCGAGCTCATCGACAAAATAGTTCCACTAAAATCTAAATTACAGCCGTTTATCAGAGAAACCAATGGTTACACCGTCTCAAGTAGCAGAAATGATTAAGGCAGGGTTGCCCGACGCTAAAATACAAGTTGAGGATTTGACTGGTGGCGGTGACCACTACCAGGCGAGAGTCGTCTCAGCAGCCTTTGAAGGAAAAAGCCGAGTACAGCAGCACCAACTGGTCTACGGCGCTCTCAAACAGGCAATGGCTAGTGAAGCCATCCATGCTTTGGGCTTGGAAACCTTAACTCCCGCAGAATGGGAAGCGAAAAGTCAAGTTGCTTAATTGTTGACTTGCAAGTGGAGACCACAAGTTTGTGCTTCTGTCAATAGTTGCTTGAAATACAACTGCTGCACTTACGCACAAAAACCAAAGAAACCGGGTTTTTTAACCGGAATCTATGGCTGTAACGAAAGATTGTCCTAAAAAACCCGGTTTCTGCGTCAGTCAACGTTTAAAATTTTTCAAACAATATTAGGAGCTACCATGACTACAGCAGCACATGAAAGAATTGACGAGTTAGTTAAGCAAAATAAAATCATGGTATTTATGAAGGGCAATAAGTTAATGCCCCAGTGTGGTTTTTCTAATACTGTGGTGCAAATTCTCAATACTCTGGGAGTGCCTTACGAAACCGTTGATGTTTTGGCAGACCAGGAAATTCGTCAAGGCGTTAAAGAGTATTCCAACTGGCCGACAATTCCCCAGGTTTATATCAACGGCGAGTTTATTGGTGGCTCGGATATTATGATCGAGATGTATCAAAAGGGCGAATTGCAAGAAGTTGTAGAAGTGGCTTTGGCTTCTTAAATTAGACAGAAAAAACATATCCCCGACTTCTTTAAGAAGTCGGGGAAATAACAGCAATCGGGTTTTACTTTGAATTAAGTTGATTTACTTAATTATTCGTTACCAGGCAAAGCCTGGGAACGCAATGCGGTCGGCTCGACCTCCAATTTTTAGGCTCCGAAAGCGAGGTCGAGCCTCTGGACATGGGCTCTCAGGCCGAGCCAGGGAACCCGTTAAAATTCCCAATTCCCAATTCCCAATTCCCAATTCCCAATTCCCAATTCCCAATTCCCAATTCCCAAATCATCAAGGGTTTATCAAACCGAATTTGCTATTTAATAGTAGTCTGATTCAGCCTGTGTCTGTGTCTGTGGCATTGCAAAATTGGAGGGGTCGTGAATGTAACGCGCTGCTTCTTCCTCTAGTCTGTGAATCAGATAGGGCTCCAAACTGTTGGAATGCCGCAGGGCTGCTAAATAGCCGTCTAAGTAAAGCCGCAGGTCATCGAAGCGATAACCTCTATTCCACATTTCGACGAGGGCGTCGGTGAGTTTTTGGTAGTGCCGGATTGTTTGGGTGTCTTGTAGCATAGTGTGAGTTTGAAATCCTTTGTGGTTTGTATAATGACGGCGGGATTTAGGAATGGCCTCGATTGATGCTGAGTGGCTCAGCTTGAGGCTATTTCTAAATAAAAGTTTTTACCCTGCTCAACAGGCTACCCTCCATAAAAAATTTCACTCGTTGCAATGCAGTTGCTCGACTTTGTGCGCGCACCTAGATAATTCGCTGTGCGTTTAATAGAGTCGGGATATTGCTGAATTTGGCGGTCTAAGTGGCTGAGTGTTCCGGCTACCGAGCGAACGGTTGGAGGAATTCTAGTTTCACTTGCGCGATTTGTCAACCTCCTGGGAGTGGGGGCTGGGTCGGGGGGATCGCTTTTGGCAGGCGGTTGGGGCATGGGATCGATCGGCTTTACACTGTCTTATTTTCATTGTAAGCTCATCGCCAGAATGATTTAACCTTTCTGCAGGCTGACCCTGCCAAATTAACCCAATCTTTAAAATTCGTACCCTAGGTATGTCCGCTGCTTTAAACGCAGCTAATGCTTGAGTAGCGATGGTTACAAAAGCTTGACAAAAGCTCTGTTAACCTTGTAGCAATTAGTGATATGGGAAGCTCGCCTCTGTGGAATCTGCAAGTATTTCAATTGTTGAAGGGAATCCGCACCTGCGATCGCTCTTGGGCTGGCATCTACAGCAAGTCGGTCACTGGGTGCACCAGTCAGCGGATATCAGTCACGCTAGGGAAATATTTTTCAGCCGCCAGCCAACCCTAGTCATTCTGGATGCCCAATTGCCGGATGGGGACGGTTTGGAATTTTGCCACTGGCTGCAACAGCAGCAGCAGTCGCTGATTTTGATGCTGTCGGCGCGGAATTCGGAATCGGATATTGTTGAAGGTTTGAAGGCGGGGGCAGACGATTACCTGACTAAACCCTTTGGGATGCAAGAGTTTATGGCGAGGGTGGAAGCTCTGATGCGCCGTAACCGCACGATGGTACCGCCGGCGACGCTGGAGTGCGGGCTGCTGAAAATTGATTTGGTGCAGCGCCGAGTCAGGTTGTACGAGGAACATATTGAACTCACTCCCCAGGAATTTAGCCTGCTGTACGTGCTAGCTCAAGCTGGAGGAGTGCCACTCTCGCGCTCGGATTTGCTGCGGAGGGCGTGGCCCGATGCGATTGATAACCCCCGGACGATCGACACTCACGTACTCTCTCTGCGTAAAAAAATCGAAATTGATCCGCGACAGCCGAGCCTGATTCAAACTGTACGGAATGTCGGCTACCGACTGAATCTGGAGTTGTTGAATGGGAACCAACGGCATTCTCCGCTCGTACCCGGAGCTGTGAGTTCTTAGAGTACGATCGGGCTATAAGTCGGATTTTATTTTGAGAATTGATTGGCGATCGCATCTGTTTTCGCTGCCATAATAAAATCATTGCGATGTAGTCCAGAAATCGCGTGAGTCCACCAAGTAACGGTAACTTTCCCCCACTCGGTTAACAGTGCGGGGTGATGTCCTTCAGTTTCTGCTGCTTCGCCGACGCTGTTTGTAAAGGCGATCGCACTTTTGAAATCCGGGAATTCATAGGTGCGTTCTATTTTGGGAATGCCATTTTTTTCGATCAAATTCCAGTAGGGAATTTGAGGTTTTAGTTGGACAATTTCGTAAGCTGTGACGCGGGGAGAGTTGGGGCTGCAGGCTGCACAGCGTTCTTTGGCTAAAGGTTCCATAAATTGCTTGTTAGCGATCGGTTCTAAAAGACATTATAGACATTTCTAATGGGAATTATTTGGGATGGGGCAACAGTCATTTAGCAGTGACGTAGAGTGTGATCGAAATCGTTCATAAAACAGATGAGCAATCATTTAAAATTTATGGAAATTATCCTGCACCGTGGAATCGGTTAACCGATAATATCAGGAATGGGCGGGTTGATTTGGCTATCTCGGTGATATTGTAAACGTTGGCGAACCCGCCCCTCCAAGTGCGCTCAACCGATAATTTTCTTAATCAAATCCAACTTACCCTTATAGGGGGCGTACCGCCATTTCAAGTCCAGCAAAAATGACTTTTGCAGCACGCTTTTATAATGAGAAAAAGTATCAAAACTTGCTTTGGCGTGATAGCTACCGATGCCGCTGTCGCCAACTCCGCCAAAAGGTAAATCTTTTACCCCCACTTGCATAACCGTGTCGTTTAGACAAACTCCCCCCGAAGAAGTTTCCCTCAAAACTCGCTCTTGTTTCTCTTTATTTTTGGAGAACAAATACAAAGCTAGGGGTTTGGGACGGGCGTTTATTTGGGCGATCGCCTCTCCGAAATCATCATACTCCAAAACTGGCAAAATCGGCCCAAAAATCTCATCCTGCATCACCGGGGAGTCCCAGGAAACACGATCTAAAACCGTCGGTGCAATATATCTATCTTCCGGCTTAACTTCCCCACCGACGACAATTTCTCCATCTTTGATAAACGCACTCAAACGGTCTAATTGCCGCTGGTTGATAATCCGCGAATAGTCGGGACTTGTTTGCGGATCGTCGCCGTAAAACTCGTTAATTGCTGTTTTAATTGCTGCCATCAAAGCAGGTTTAACTTTTTTATCAACTAACAGGTAATCTGGAGCGATGCAAGTTTGTCCGGCATTGAGAAATTTGCCCCACGCAATGCGTTTTGCGGTGTATTCAACCTGAATGTCTGAGTCTACAATGCAAGGACTTTTGCCGCCTAATTCCAAGGTTACAGGTGTCAGGTGTTTAGCGGCAGCTTCCATGACTATTCTACCGATTTTAGTGCCTCCGGTAAAAAAGATGTGGTCAAATTTTTCGGCTAGTAATTGTTGGCTGATTTCCACACCTCCTTCTACAGCGGCTACGTAGGCGGGATCGAAGGTTTTGGATATCATGTCGGCGATAACTTCGGAGGTGTGTGAGGCGATTTCCGAAGGTTTGAGAAGTGCACAGTTGCCGGCGGCGATCGCCCCGACTAAAGGTGATATCATTAGCTGAAATGGGTAATTCCAAGGCCCGATGATTAACACTACGCCCAAAGGTTCAGGGTAAATGCGGGCTGATGCTGGGAATTGATCTATCGAAGCAGGCACTTTTCTCGGCTTTACCCATGATTTGAGGTTTTTGAGGGCATAATTAACTTCGGCGATCGATGCGATTTCAAGATAAGCCTCGAATTCCGGCCGACCGAGGTCTGCCTTGACGGCATCGACTATTCGTGATTGATTAAGTTCGATCGCACTTTTAAGTTTTTTGAGTTGTTCAAGCCGAAAATCCACATCTTTCGTTTTCCCAGTCGCAAAAAATTGCCGCTGCTGCTGGATAATATCGCTGACGCTGATTACCATTTTTTGTCCTCCATGTCTATAAATAAATGTTACAACAGGAAAACGGAACTTGGGTAAAGTGTGATCGGTGTTAAAGCGTAGACTTCTGGAATAAGTCTGCGATCTGGGCTTTATGCTATAACTTATAAGGTATTAATTGTAGATTTTTAATGTGAGTTAAGTCATGAAAATATCTAAGAACGATTTTTTTTTCTATTCCTGCTGGCTGCTTTGCTTGCTTGCAGTAGCAGGATGTACCTCTAAGCCCGAAAAGCAAGTTGTCATCTGCTCGAAAGACTTTACCGAACAAGCCATTCTCGCAGAAATTTTAGCACAGCATATCGAAGCTAAAACAGATATCAAAGTAGAACGAGAACTGAATCTGGGAGGTTCGCTTTGCCATCAATCCCTAACAGCAGGTAAAATCGACTTGTACGTCGAATACACGGGGACTGCTTACGCCAACCTGCTCAAACAAAAACCGATTTCTGACCCCAAAAAAGTCCTCGATTACCTCAAACAAGAATATCCCAAACAGTTTAAAGCAGAATGGACGGAACCGCTGGGATTTAATAACAGTTTTGCGATTATTGTGCGGGGAGACGATGCCAAAAAGCTCAATTTACAAACTATTTCGCAACTTGGGAAAGCTTCACCTAACCTCCGGGCTGGTTTCGGCCCAGAATTTAACGAGAGAGAAGATGGGTTTCCCGGATTGGCTAAAACTTACGGGATTAAATTTCGAGAACAACCCAAGGAATTGCTGTTAGGATTGCTTTATCAAGCGCTGCAACAAAAAGAAGTAGATGTGATTGCTGGTAATACGACGGACGGTTTGATTCAAAGTTTAGGTTTAGTAGTTCTCACAGATGACAAGAACTATTTCCCGCCCTACGAAGCAGTTCCGGTTGTGCGATCGCAAGTTTTGGAAAAATACCCGGAATTGCGTCCAGTCCTCGCACAATTGGGTGGCAAAATCTCTGAGGAAGATATGCGACGACTCAACTATCAAGTTGATAAGAAACAGCAGGAAGCCGGACAAGTGGCGCGGGAGTTTTTGCAGCAAAAGTTGGGCGTGTCAAAGCCATAAGACCTGTTGCATAAATCTTTGATTGATAGGTCAACCGCAGATGTTAGGCAGATAAACACAGATAAACGCAGATAATGTTAAGAAGACCGGGCGCTGGAAACCGCGTCTATAAAAAGAAAACCCGCCTGGTGCGGGTTGAAGAACAGGCGGTTAAAATTACCTTATTTTTTTCAGTCCGCTTGGAGTGGAGTTCGTTTTTGTAGGCGCGGTTTCAACCGCCGTCTTTGCTCTTAATTCACTTCACTCAGCCTCCGCAAATTCAAAATATCGCTCATCTTTTTAATTTGCATACAAGTCCGCTCGAACTGTTGTTTATCCTGGATATCCATGCACAAGTCAATTAATGCAGGCAATCCGGGATATGTTTTGACTTGAGCGCTGCGGACGTTTACTTGGTTGTCCTTCAAATGCGATAAAACATCATTGAGAACTCCCACTCGATCGAGGGCTTCAATTTGAATATTAACCGGATAAGTGTTGGGTCGAGATTCATTGCGGTTGCTGGAATTCCAACTCACAGGAACCAACCGATCCCCAGGTACGCTCTCAACATTTGAACATCCTTGCCGGTGAATCGAAATTCCGCGAGTGCGAGTCACCACTCCAATAATTGATTCCCCAGGAATCGGACAACAACAGCCGGATAAATGGTAGAGCAATCCCTCTACACCTGCGATGGGCGATTTGCTCGGAGATGAACTCGGTACTGGTTTCGGTGTCGTCGATGCAGGTATTAGCTGGGGCACTTCGTGGGTTCCTGCGGGAGCAGCTTCAATTTTTTGCTGCACTTTTACTAAATCTCGCAGTCGATTTACTACGAGATTTAAGGTAACTTCGCCGTAGCCCAAACCGGCGATTAAATCTTCGACGCTGTGGTAGTTGCAGCGCTGAGCCACAGACTGCATGGGTTCAGATTTCAGCAAAGATTCTAATCCGTTTTTACCTAATTCTTTTTCCAGCAATTCCCGCCCGCGAGCAAGATTTTCATCTCGGTGCGATCGCTTCAACCACTGACGAATTCGGTTTTTTGCTCCGTTTGTCTTGACAAAATTCAGCCAGTCGGAACTGGGATGACCATTTTTTTGGGTCAAGATTTCTACAATATCGCCATTCTTTAAAACCTTGTCTAGTGTTACCATTCGCCCGTTGACTCTGGCACCGGTGCAGTGATTACCAATTTCGGTGTGAATGCGGAAAGCAAAATCTACGGGAGTTGACCCGCTATTGAGAGCAATTACGTCTCCGTTAGGAGTAAAAACGTAAATATCTTCGTCGAATAAGTTGTCCTTAATGCTTTGTAAATATTCGCGATCGTCTTTGAGGTCGCTTTGCCATTCTAGGAGTTGCCGCAGCCAAGTAAATTTTTCGTCGTCGCCAGTGACTGTTGTGTTAGAACCGCCAGTTTCTTTGTATTTCCAGTGCGCGGCAATGCCGTATTCTGCAATGTGGTGCATTGCTACCGTGCGGATTTGCACTTCGATGGGGCGACCGCTGGTTCCGATTACTCCGGTGTGCAAAGATTGGTAGCGGTTGGCTTTTGGTAAACCGATATAATCTTTAAAGCGGCCGGGAATGGGGCGGAAAGAATCGTGGACGATCGCCAAAGCGCGATAACAGTCATCATTGGTTTCTACTATGATCCTTACCGCCGCAATATCGTACACTTGGTTAAAGCCTTTTTGGCGGCGCTGCATCTTCCCATAAATTCCGTACAAATGTTTGGGACGGCCGCTGACTTCGTAACATTTAATGCCTAATTTGTCAAGCCTTTCTCGTAAACTATCTGTGACTTCTGCGAGTTGAGTTTCTCGATCAGCTCGCTTCACCGCCACTAAGTCCTGAATTTCGCGGTAAGCTTCTGGTTCCAGGTATTTAAAGGCTAAATCTTCCAATTCCCACTTAAAGCGGCCGATACCCAAACGGTTTGCTAGGGGAGCAAAAATATCTCGGGTTTCTAGGGCAATAGTGCGCTGCTTTTCTTCGGACAAATGCTCCAAAGTCCTCATGTTGTGCAGCCGATCTGCGAGTTTGACGACAATGACGCGAATATCTTTAGCCATTGCTAGGAACATTCGGCGGAAATTTTCCGCTAGGCGCTCTGTTTTGCTGGAAAAATTAAACTTAGAAAGCTTGGTGACACCTTCAACCAACTGTCGTACTTCCGCGCCGAACCGCTGTTCTATTTCTTCGAGAGTAATATCTGTATCTTCAACAATGTCGTGGAGGAAGCCGGCGGCAATCATGACGTTGTTGCCGCCCATATACCTGAGTATTCCAGCGACAGCTACCGGATGGCAAATGTAAGGTTCTCCTGATTTGCGGTATTGTCCTTCGTGCAAGTCGCGGGCAAATTCAAAGGCCCGACAAATTAAGCTGTCGTCAGTCGAACAATTCGGGTTAGATCCCCCATCCGGCTGCGATCGAGTATTCAGGCATTCTTGCAGCCAATCGGGAACTACGGCAGGATCGATCGAAGGAGAGGGAGTCAGAGTGTTCGCGTTCATGGGGTACACCTTTAAAACTTAGAAATACAAATGGTTAAAAGCCGGTTTCCGGTTGAATTGCCGAAATTATGTGTTTAGCTATACTAAACTAATTGAATGCCACAATTTGCAATTCAAAAAAATAGTCGATTTTTCTCAAACTATACCTATGTAATTCCGAGTCGTCCCCCCTCGGAGGTAGGAAAATATAGTGACACCACTGCCGCCGCCGCAGTCTGTCGAACGAGGAAAATCGGGTAAAATCAGCAGATTTGGGCGGTAGCCGTTGAGGTTGCGGGGGATCGGCATTTACCGGCAACGCTAAACTAAAAGCAGCAGCCAGAAGGGTAGAGTCAGGGCAGCAAATCAAAAAAAGTTCTCATAAAACAGGGAATTGCTCCAAAAACGCACGGCTTCCCTCCATATGAGCAAACTTAAGTAAGTATCTACTTTGATTATAAATACAAATTTGTTTACAAAATCATGATATTGTCCGAAGACCGCCGCCAGTGCTACCAAGAATTACAGCAAGCACTAGAACAACTACAAAGAACTGCTGCACAGGATAATCTGGATGGGGCCACGCTGGCGATCGAATACACAAAAGTGCAACAATTTTTCGGAAACCAAATTATGAGAGCCGAAAGCGATGAGTTAGACGCCTCAGAAACACCCCCAGAGCAGTCCTATTTGACGGAAATTCACAAGCAACTGCGGTTATTGGGGACAGATGTCACCTTTTTGCAAGCGTCGCGCCAGCCAGCGACAGCAAAGGCGAGGCAAACTGCGGCGATCGCGCGACTCAACACGCTAATTGGCTACTGTGGCGCGCTGCTGCAAAAAAATTCTGGTTCTTCAGGGCCCGCCCAGATACAGAATTAATAATTGCATTAACAGGGAATTAATAAGGCAAGGAGAAATAAAGCGGTGGAATGTCCAAAATGTAAACATCCCAATTTAGAAGGCGGTACCTTAGCCGGCCGTATGTCGGTGCAGTGGTGTCCCAACTGTTACGGTATCTGGATTCCAGGCAGAGAATACGAAGCTTGGCAAAAAGAGCAAAGCCAGTGGTACAACAAATCCGAGAAGCCTGATGCGACAGCGACTCTCGGCATAGAATTCACGCCGTCTCCCTACGACAGCAAAGCAGCGCTGTGTCCCGAAGACGGTCACTATCTGTCGCGGGCGAAAGTTCCTTTCAGCAGAGTGCCTTTTTACATAGAGCGCTGTATGTTGTGCGGGGGCATTTGGTGCGATAACGGCGAGTGGGACATTCTCGAAAGTCTGGGATTCCACACCGAGATTGACAAGATGTTTTCTCCGAATTGGCAAGCTAAGGCCCGCGTGCAAGAACTCGCCTCTCGGGAACGTCAAGTGCTGACTGAGAAGCTGGGGCCGGATATCGCCGGATATGTGTTGGAACTCGCGGAAGTTTTAGCAGACCATCCTCACGCAGATTGTGCCGCTACTTACATACTGCGGAGAGCTGAGTTGAAGCGAAGGGAAATTTAGTCAGTTCATGGTTGTCAGTTGTCAGTTGTCAGTTGTTAGTTGTCAGTTGTCAGTTGTCAGTTATCAGTTGCTCGGTGAATGATGTACTAATAAAAGCTTTGTTTGTAGCTATTTTTATTTGTATTTACAAACAGCAGAGCAGTCTCTTGCCCATAACTAATAACTCTGAAACACTAAGAAGTAACAACTAACAGCCAGTATATTGACCATTAAATAACAAATAACAACTGACCACTGACCACTGACTACTGACCGAAAACGTCCAGGATATAAGCCCCCGAATTTATCCGTGGGGTTAATGCTTTAATTCTTTAATCTAAAATCCAAAATCTAAAATCTAAAATCGATTGACTAAGGACTAATAACTAATGACTAATGACTCTTCTCTATTCTCCGTTGACAATCTGCGAGTAGCTTATCCTCAGCGGCGGGGCCAATCCGGTTGGGCCGTTGACGGGGTTTCCCTGACGCTGAAACCGGGGGAAAAGCTCGGATTAGTTGGGGAGTCTGGGTGCGGTAAGTCAACTTTGGGAAGGGCGGCGATGCGGTTGCTGCCGGACTCAACGCTGATTGAGGGGCGAGTTAGTTTTGCTGGAGAGTCGGTGTTTGATATGAATGCTTCGCGGCTGAGGCGGTTTCGGGGCGAAGCTGTAGCATTGATTTTTCAAGATCCGATGACTCGTCTCGATCCTTTGATGACTGTAGGAGAACATTGCATCGAGACTTTGCAAGCTCACAGACCGAATTTGGATCGCAAGCAAGCTAAGAAACGGGCGATCGAAACTCTGGAAGCTGTGAAAATTCCCGCGTCTCGTTGGTCGCAGTTTCCCCACGAATTTAGTGGCGGAATGCGGCAAAGAGTAGCAATTGCTTTGGCTCTTTTGCTCGATCCCAAATTAATTGTGGCAGACGAACCGACTACAAGTTTGGACGTAACTGTAGCTGCTCAGATTTTGCAGGAATTAACCAGACTTTGTGAGGAACGGGGAACGGCTATTTTGTTGATTTCTCACGATTTGGCGATGGTGGCTGAGTATTGCGATCGCATTGCGGTGATGTACGGCGGTAAAGTTGTAGAAACCGGGCCGGTGCTAAACGTTTTTGAGAAGCCGCAGCACGAATATACTCGATCGCTCCTCAAAGCAGCTTTGCACATTCAAGCCGATTCTGACAAAGGGTTAGCATTCGAGGAAATCAGGACTGAAGGCGTTACTGCAAACTTAACAAATGCGCCTCTTTTGACCGTAACCAATTTGCAGCAACACTACAGTTTAGAAAGCAATTTATTAGATCAGTTGTTTTCCAGGAATCGCCAGGTAATTAAAGCAGTAGACGGCGTTAGTTTAGAGCTACAACGAGGAGAAACCCTAGGGCTTGTAGGGGAGTCCGGCTGTGGCAAAAGTACCTTGTCACGCACGATTTTGCAGCTAATTACCGCGACTGGTGGCAAAGTGGAATTTCAAGGAATAGATATAACTGCCCTGAACCGCGATGCTGTGAGGAAGCACCGCCGCGAAATGCAAATGATTTTTCAAGATCCCCACGCTTGCCTGAATCCGATGATGACTGTCGGGCAAAGTATTGCTGATCCTTTGTTTATTCACAAATTAGCTAATGGCAGCGAAGCTAAAAAACAAGTAATCCAAATGTTAGAGCGGGTGGGTTTAAGTCCAGGGGAGGATTTCTTTCGTCGCTATCCGGGGGAATTGTCGGGAGGACAACAGCAGCGAGTTTCGATCGCCCGCGCTTTAATTACTCGGCCGCAACTGATAATTTGCGACGAACCTGTGAGTATGCTGGATGCCAGCGTGCAGACTCAAGTTTTAGAGCTGATGTTGGAGTTGAAGCAGGAATTTAATTTGACTTATCTGTTTATTACGCACGATTTGTGGGTGGCGAGATTTTTTTGCGATCGGATTGCGGTAATGAATGCTGGAAAAATTGTTGAAATCGGTAAGACTAGGGATATTTTTACTAATCCGCAGCACCCTTATACTCAGCAATTATTGCAGGCAGCTCCTTTACTGGCTCGAACTCAATAGAAAGGTAGAAAATTGGGGCCATCTAATTTCTGTCAATCGATTTTAGATTTTAGATTTTAGATTTTAGATTGAAGCATTGACCCCACGGATAAATTCGGGGGGCAAGTTTCTCGGGTACAGGTTTTTTATTTCTGGACGGATGAATCGGGGGGCTTGTATCCTGGATGCTTTCGATCACGGTCTTCTAGATGGATTTCGGAAATTTCCGGTTAAATTGGTTAAAGTTAAGGGATACTTTTCAAATCCTTCCACCGACACCAAGCACGATATGGCAGAATCTGACCTAGGCAGTTTTGCGGTGGCACCCGAAGCCTCATTCGCGATCGCACAAGATGAAGACACCGAGATCGATCGTCCGACGGTAACTCGATCGTCAGCATACAACAACTGGTCTGCCGACGATCCAGTGGGAGCTTTGTTCAAGGAAATGGCTCGGTATCCTCTACTGACAGCAGCCGAAGAAGTAGAGTTGGCGCGCCGCGTTCAAGAATTAGTAGCCCTGGATGAAGTAGAACAGCGTTTGCAGCAGGAATTGGACAGAGTGCCGACAAAAGCTGAACTCGCAGCGGCTTTGGGGATAAGCGAAACTCAACTGCAACAGCTTCGCCACCAGTGTCAGTCGGCGAAACGGAAAATGATCAGCTCGAATTTGCGCTTGGTAGTTTCGATTGCCAAACGCTATCTTAATCGGGGCGTGCCTTTTCTCGATTTAATTCAGGAAGGAGCTTTGGGTTTGAATCGGGCAGCCGAAAAGTTTGATCCTGAAAAGGGTTACAAGTTTTCTACTTATGCCTATTGGTGGATTCGCCAAGGAATTACCCGGACAATTGCCAATCAAGGGCGGACGATTCGCTTGCCTGTTCACATTGTCGAACAGTTAAATAAACTCAAAAAAGTTTATCGAGATTTGAAGCGTTCTCTTCAACGCAATCCAAGTGAAACTGAACTTGCTAGAGAAATGCAAGTTACTTGCGAACAGCTTCGCTACCTCCAGCAAGTACGTCGGCAATCTTTGTCTCTCAACCACCGCATCGGCTCAGAAGAAAGTTCGGAACTTTTGGATGTTCTCGAAGATAACGCGACGCAATCTCCCGAAGCTCAGATGAATGAGATGATGATGCGCCAAGATATTTTGGAGGTGTTGGACAGTATTTTGACTGAGCGGGAAAAAGAGATTGTTGCTATGCGTTACGGTTTGCTGACCGGCGAACCTTACACTTTAGAAGAGGTCAGCAGTTTGTTCAATTTGTCCCGCGAACGAGTCCGTCAAATTCAAAATAAGGCAATGCGAAAGCTGCGCCGCCCTCAAGTGACGGAACGATTGAAGGGCTGGTTGAAATAAACTAAAAAACATTGAGTTGGCATTGTGAAAAATCTTAAAATTATTGTGGGGTGGCACTCCGAGGCCACCGTAAATATGCTGGTTTAATGTGGAAAAAATTAATTAAAAATTACAAATTAAAAATGTCTTGATGTGGTATTTTTAATTGTTGATTGTCGCGTACTACTTACTTATTTATGTCTTCTGAGGTAATTTTGCGTCCAGCTACCCGCGCCGACGTGCCGGTGCTGTTTGATTTGATTAAAGCTTTAGCTGAGTACGAAAAATTATCTCATGCCGTTACTGGCAATGCGGTTGATTTGGAGAATCATTTGTTTGGCGATCGACCTTTTGCTGAAGCGATTTTAGCCGAGTGCGAAGGTCAAGTTGTGGGCTGGGCGCTGTTTTTTTACAATTATTCTACTTTTTTGACTCAGCCGGGAATTTATTTGGAAGATTTGTTTGTGATCCCTGAGTTTCGAGGGCGGGGAATTGGCAAGTCTTTGATAGTTTATTTAGCGCAGTTGACGGTTGAAAGGGGCTGCGGGCGTTTGGAATGGAGCGTTTTGGATTGGAATGAATTGGCGATCGGATTTTACAAGGGTATCGGTGCTGATGTGATGCCCGATTGGCGGATTTGCCGGGTTGCGGGCGAGTCTTTGGCAACTTTGGCATCGAAGTAATTCAGGGCGGGCTCGCGTGTCCAACCCCTACTCCCCACCCCAAATTCATCTGTTGTGGAACAGGCATCTTGCCTGTGTGTGGAACAGGCATCTTGCCTGTGTGTGGAACAGGCATCTTGCCTGTTAACCTAAAATGCCGCACTAGGGTTAATTAATACCTACCTACTTAATTGACAAAAATATAGGAAAATTTAGATAATAGTTAAGTTAATTGGGAGAGTAGATCGTGATTATTTGGGTAAACGAGCAAATCGATCCGTCGGGCATTCTTTATTCTTGTATTGCTTGTTGCGATGAGACTCAAGCGAAGGATTGCCACGAATCTTTTGAGAAGAATTTGACGACGGAGCAAAAACAGCAGGGCTGGGTTGCTACTTTGCGGACTGTTAGTTCTTGGGATGAGGTTCCTGTTAATGCTTTGAAATTGAATTAATGAGTGCAAGTCATCAGCAGCTTGAGTCTCCCCCTGTTTCCTTTCGCTCGAAACGGCAGGAAAACGTTGCACGTCTGTTCGTTCAAGGCAAGATAGCTCGATCGCACATTGGTCAAATTAACAGAGGTTTTGTGAATCTGAAGGCAAAAATCTGCAAGCATTTGGGGCTGCCAGTCTGAGGATTGTGCCCTGGAAGGTGCGGGAATTTGGGCGGAAATTTTCGGGCCTGCAGTGCTGCGAACACGCTAGGACGAAAAAGCGTGCAAGTGCGATCCTCTTCGAGGGCTCCGCTAACGACAATTGGCATTTCTTAAACGGATTTTAGCATTACTATTAATAGATAGAGGCATTTCCAATTGTCTAGTTAAATTTTTATGATTGAAACCTTATTTCACGCTTATACGCCCCTAGTTATCTGGACGGGCTTAGGACTGCTGCTGTTTCGGTACATCCCAGTTGATTTTCCCAAGCTGCTGAGCCACTTTCTTTTCTGGATTGGGATACCGCTGCAAATTCTAGTTTTAGCCCGTCAGAGCGATTTTTCTGGTGCTGTGGGATTCACGCCGGCGATCGCCATATTTGTGTTATTTCTGAGTACGAGTTTTGCTGGGCTGACTTGGGTATTATTGCGTAGGCTGAGTGCGGCTCACATCCAAAAGCCCTATTTTCAGGGCAAAAATTCTCTGGTGAATTTATTCTTATTAAATTTTAATTCCCTGAAGCGATCGAGCGAAGGGAGTTTTATCCTAGCTGCGATGTTAGGGAATACGGGCTTTGTTGGATTAGCAATCACCCCGTCTATCATCAGCA
Organism: Microcoleus sp. w1-18aA5; assembly: GCF_036701705.1. NCBI lineage: Bacteria > Bacillati > Cyanobacteriota > Cyanophyceae > Oscillatoriales > Microcoleaceae > Microcoleus > Microcoleus sp. w1-18aA5. The sequence continues at coordinate 38,120 of NZ_JAUPTE010000058.1, forward strand.
GCGATAACACCAACTGGGCTGTCTTGTACAGCGTCACTAACAACGTTATTGGAACTTATTGTTTCGGTGTATTTATTGCTAGCTATTTTGGTAACTCCGAGCAAAAAAATCACTGGTGGACTCAGATCCGGGATGTGCTGACAGTTCCCGCCCTGTGGGCTTTTTTAATTGGTTTTTATACTAGAAACATTCCCCTGCCCGAAACAGTGGAATCGGGATTGCAGACTGCTGTTTGGGTGGTAATTGCCAGTGCTTTGCTGCTGGTTGGCATCCGGCTGAGGTCTATTAAGAAATGGGAAAGTTTTGAACTGGCGTTAATCCCGTCGCTGTTAAAAGTGGTAATTGTGCCGGTGCTGATCGGATTGGGTGCTAGTTATTTCGGATTGAGCGGCGATCCGAGGTTCGTGTTGGTGTTGATGTCGGGAACGCCCACAGCTCTTTCGGTGCTGATTTTAGCAGAAGTCTACGAGCTCGATCGCGATTTGTTAGCTAGCAGCATCGCCATCACTTCTGTCGGTTTGCTGTTGATGCTTCCGCTGTGGTTAGCTGGGTTTAGTTGAAGTTGGGCGATCGTGTGGGGGTTCAGAAACCTGGTTTCTTTCCAAAATTTCGGTGGGAATTCCAAGATGATCGCAGAAACCCGGTTTGTTGGATTTGGATCGCGTTACTAAAACAGGAAATAAACCCAACACTAATGATTATTGCCAGACTTTTGAGAGTTGGTATAATATAGAAATCACTTCAAGGAGGTTATAGGTATGACAACCATATCCGACGAACAAACAGCTATTATCCGTACCGAAAGAGGACTGTCGATCGCAGGTACGCGCATCACCATCTACGACATCATGGACTATGTGACGGCTCAATATCCACCTAAGTTTATCAGGGGATTGTTTGACCTTACAGAGGAACAAATTAATGCGGCTTTAGCTTATATTGAGGCAAATCGCTCTGATGTTGAAGCTGAGTATCAAATAGTGCTTAAGGAAGCTGAGGAACTTCGGCTGTACTATGAAGAAAAAAATCGCGATCTGATTGCTCGAATTGCCGCCCAACCACCAAGACCTGGTGAAGAAGCTATTCGAGCAAAACTTCAAGCAGCCAAAGCCAAGTTTAAGTCTCAGCCATGAATTTTTTAGTCGATCATAATTTAAAAGGACACGCCATACTTCTTTCAGGTAGTATTTTAAGTAGCGGCTGGCTAGATTGGGTGCCCATTCGATTTATCACCTTTGACGAAATGAGCCTGCCGATCGATAGTGACGATCGGGTAGTTTGGCGGTTGGCTCAATCAAACCAGATGATTTTGTTGACAGCGAATCGGAGTATGAAGGGCGATAACTCACCAGGGCTATTTCATTCTAAACAACTCCTTAATTAGTTTAAGGCCAAATCCCGCCAGACGTTGGGCTTGAGCCATAT